>CAZZXJ010000220.1:0-9289 GCA_964657905.1 uncultured Stigonema sp. | reverse complement strand
AGTGAAAAAGAAGAATATCCATACCCTAAAAGGTATAAAGCCCCTGCTTTTAAGTCAGGGGTTCCCCACTCCCCACACCCTACCCCCTACAAGACTGTTCATTGATTATGTTGACTAATAATCATTTCGTATCACTTATAGGACAACAGCAAGCAGTAGATTTACTGACGCAAGCTATCAGACAAAACCGGGTTGCTCCAGCGTATATGTTTGCCGGACCAGAAGGTGTGGGACGGAGTTTAGCAGCACGGTGCTTTGTAGAAATGCTCTTTGCCACACATCAAAGGGGAGTGGGTAGGGGCGGGGTAACCCCGCCCTTACAAGAGTCAGGAGTGGCTAGTATGCGTCAAGGCAACCACCCAGATTTATTATGGGTACAGCCCACCTACCTGCACCAAGGACAACGACTGACAGCAACGGAAGCAGCCGAGAAAGGACTCAAGCGTAAAGCACCAGCGGCAATTCGCCTAGAACAGATTCGGGAAATTACTGAGTTTCTCAGCCGTGTGCCAATGGTAGCGCCGAGGAATGTGGTAGTGCTAGAGCAAGCGGAAACAATGGCGGAAGCCGCAGCCAACGCTTTGCTCAAGACCTTGGAAGAACCAGGACAGGCAACGCTGATTTTAATTGCGCCTTCGCCTGAAGCTTTATTGCCAACGTTGGTGTCACGCTGTCAACGGATTCCTTTTTATCGCTTAGATGCAGCCGCAATGGCTCACATACTGACGCAAACAGGGCATGGGGAAATTTTGCAGCATCCGGCAGTCTTAAGCATCGCATCTGGAAGTCCGGGGGAGGCTCTTGCATCTTACAAGCAAATGCACGCCATTCCTCCTGAACTACTACAAGCCGTCACAAAAGCACCTTCATCCTACCGCAACGCCTTGGAATTAGCCAAACAAGTTGATCAGGCTATAGACACAGAAGCCCAGTTGTGGTTAGTCGATTATCTTCAGCAATTTTACTGGCAGCAGTGGCATCAACCGAGTATAATCAATCAGCTAGAACAAGCCCGCAAAGCCCTGCTTTGCTACGCCCAGCCACGCCTTGTTTGGGAATGTACATTTTTGTCTTTTTGTCAAAAATCTAACTAGTACAAGAAGTCAGAAGTCAGGAGAGAAGAATACATAGACGCTTGTTTTCATCTGTTTCTAACTGTCTGGTTATTCGTGTCGCGCTGTACTAGCGCCTGCTGCTAGCTTAGAAAATTTCATTGAGGCTTGACAAAGTCCCAATAGGGTGAAACAGCCTACTTTTCTGATATTGTTTTCTTAACGTTAAACACTTTTGCAAAGCTTAGAAGATAATGGCAGACAATTTACTCTTCCCGAGTCTATCTTTTGAAGGATCTAGGCTGATGAACCTTCAAGGCACTGCCTTAGACTGTATGACCGAAGAGGCAGGGGAGCACCGGGGGCACCTTTGGCAGGGGGAAAAGATTCTGGATTCCCCTGCGTGCAAAGGTTTCTTGCGAATCCATTTATGGATGGAGAACAACAAAAATGTCCTCTGTATCCACGTAGTGCAAGAAATACTACGTCCTTATTACTTGCGAATCTATTTATGGATGGAGTTCCCCCCTGCTCCCCATCCCCCCTGCCAAAGGTGCCTCTTCCTTGACTGGTTACTTTTCCTACCTTATATAATGAGTGATGCGTCGGCATTTCCCCTGTCACCAATATCCGAATGCTCGTAATGATGAAGCTAGTTTCCCCAAAAGCGTAAATGTATAATATATTACACTGCATTGCTAGAATTATTTTGATGGAGGAAGCCGTTAAATGAACTTGAACGGCAAAAGCAAAATTCCCCAACTGTTGAAAAATTACAAATCAGAACTTTTAGCAAACTGGCTGCAGGCGCAACAATCTGCTGGAATCCGCAGCGACTTGATTAAAGAAAAACAACTACAGGAGGAGTGCAAAGAATTTCTGGATCTGCTGATTCAGGCAGTACAGCAGGGTAACTTGACCGACATTCAAACGTCTGAATGGCGATCGGCACGAGAAATGCTAGCCATGATTTCCCGTGTCCGAACTCAAAAAGGCTTTACCCCCACTGAAACGGCAACCTTTGTATTCTCGTTTAAGCAACCCTTATTCGCCCTTTTGTGTCAGGAATTAGCAGAAGATAGTGCCGCCTTGGTGGAAGAAACTTGGTTAGCAACAAACCTGTTGGATCGGCTGGGGCTGTTGACCATTGAGAGCTATCAGAAAGCCCGTGAAGAGGTGATATTTCGGCAGCAAGAGGAGTTGATGGAACTCTCAACTCCCGTTGTCAAGCTATGGGAAGGCATTTTAGCCCTGCCCATTATCGGTACTCTGGATAGTGCCCGCACTCAAGTCGTGATGGAGTCATTGTTGCAGCGGATTGTCGAAACGGGGGCAGAAGTTGCTATCATTGATATAACTGGAGTGCCGACGGTAGATACCCTGACGGCTCAACACTTACTAAAAACCATCACAGCGGCACGTTTAATGGGGGCAGATTGCATCATTAGCGGCATTCGTCCTCAGATTGCTCAAACTATTGTCTATCTGGGTGTCGATCTGGCAGATGTGCAGACGAAGTCTTCCTTGGCAGATGCCTTTTTGCTGGCATTAAAGCGCACTGGGTTTGCAATCAGCCGACCGCAGACAGGACAATAAGCAGGTAGCAGGTGTTATGGAACGGATTCCAATCCTCCAGATAGGCGAGTTACTGCTCGTGACCATTCAGGTCGATATGCACGATCGCTTGGCGATGACCTTACAGGATGATCTGACCAACCGGATTGTTGCAACCAATGCCCACGGAGTCTTGATTGACATTTCTGCTCTAGAGATTGTTGATTCTTTTATCGGACGCATTTTGGGCAACATTGCTAAAATGTCGCAGGTGCTAGATGCCCAGACTGTTGTAGTCGGGATGCAGCCAGCAGTTGCCATGACTCTGGTAGAGCTAGGTCTATCCTTAAATGGCGTTCGCACGGCATTAAATGTTGAAAAGGGTATGGCGCTGCTGCGTTCAGCGTTAGGTAGAGACGCACGGTCTCGCGTCTGGGAACCAGAAGGTAGTGCAGATGGGTATGCTGGGTCATAAAACCATGAGCATTACGAGATCGGCAGATATTGTTCTGGTGCGACGGGCGGTGCGGCAGTTGGCTGTAGATATGAAATTTAGCCTGGTAGACCAGACTAAGATTGTCACAGCAGCGAGTGAGCTTGCCCGCAACACGTTAGATTACGGAAGTGGGGGGACGGTAAAACTGGAAGCCTTAGAGGAAGGTATGAGTCGGGGGCTACGGCTGATCTTTGAAGACCAGGGACCGGGAATTCCAGATATTGAATTGGCGTTGAAAGACGGCTTCACCACAGGGTGTGGGCTAGGCATGGGGCTAGGCGGCGCAAAACGGCTGATGAACCAATTTGAGATTGTTTCCCAAGTTGGAGAAGGCACCCGGATCACCATTATTAAGTGGAAGTAAGCGTCGCTTTGCTCTCAATTAAAAATTAATTATTTTTTGGTCAATGGTATAAATGATGAGTAAAGCCGTTGTTGTATCTATCTCAGAGTCTAGTCAGGCGGGTGAAGCGCGACGCTTGGCACTGGCGCTTGCTGCTCAGCTTGGCTTCAACGAAACTGAGCGGGGGAAAGTCGGGATTGTAGTGACTGAAGTTGCCAAAAACTTGGTACAACACGCTCTTGACGGTCGCCTGGTACTTCAGGCTCTAAAAAAGAACAACCAAGCGGGGATTGAAATTCTCGCTCTGGATAATGGACCGGGGATGGAAAACGTCAGCATTTGCTTACGCGACGGGTACTCTACAGCCAAAACTCCTGGCAATGGATTAGGCGCAATCAACCGCCTCTCGACGTTGTTCGATATTCATTCGATTCTGGGATCAGGTACTGCTGTCTTGGCGCAACTGTGGGCAAACCCCTCATTTAAGCATCCTCTCAGGGACAGGCTGGAGCATAGTGGTATCTGTCTGCCGATGGCAGGCGAAGAAGTATCAGGCGATGCTTGGGCAATTTCCCAATCTGCCGATCGCAGTCTACTTGTGGTGGTGGATGGGTTAGGTCATGGTCCAATGGCTTCGTGTGCTGCAAAAGAAGCCGTTAGGGTATTCCAAGAGAATGACCACCGCAGCCCAAAAGAAATTGTTGAGGCAGTTCATCAGGCATTACGGAGTACACGGGGGGCGGCGATGGGAATCGCAGACATCAACTTTGAACAACAATCTGTGCAGTTTGTTGGCATTGGTAACATTTCTGCCACGGTAGTTTCACCCACAGGCATCTCCCGAATGGTTTCCCATAATGGCACGGTTGGGCATGAGGTTCGCAAAATCCAGGTGTTTACCTACCCATGGCATCCAGAGGGAATTTTGATCATGCACTCCGATGGGTTAGGTAGTCATTGGCAGTTGGATCGCTACTTGGGTTTAACCGCTAAGCATCCTAGTATAATTGCGGGTGTGTTAGTCCGGGATTTTAACCGTGGTCGAGATGATGTGACGGTAGTAGTCGCTCGTGAGGAAAATCAATCATGACGCTAACAATCCTCAGCCTGGAAATTCGCTTTGAGCAGGATGTGGTGATGACGCGGCAACGGACTCGCCAGATTGCGGAACTATTGGGATTTGACCCTCAGGATCAAACCCGCATTGCTACAGCAGTCTCAGAAATTTCCCGCAATGCTTTTCAGTATGCAGGGGGTGGCAAAGTGGAATTTTGTATAGAAGATGACACGTCTGGGTGCTTCCTGATTAGCGTTCGTGACAAGGGACATGGGATTCCCAACCTGAAAACGATTCTAGATGGGCAGTACACTCCTGCCACTGGAATGGGATTAGGCATCATTGGCACCCAGCGGCTAATGGATCAATTTCACATCGAGTCTGTTGCTGGACAGGGAACGACAGTGCTGATGGGAAAAAACTTGCCTCGCCGATCGCCCCAAGTCACTAAAGAACAGCTAGGGGAGATTACGGATGAGTTAATTAGGCGATCGCCCCAAAACCCTTTAGCAGAAATTCAGCAGCAGAATCAGGAATTACTTCGCGCCCTAGAAGCACTACGCCAGAGGGAAGAGGAACTGATCCAGTTGAATCGAGAGCTAGAAGACACCAATCGCGGCGTTGTATCGCTTTATGCTGAACTGGATGAAAAAGCTGATTCGCTCCAAAAAGCAAACGAACTCAAGACCCGCTTTCTCTCCAACATGAGCCACGAGTTTCGCACACCGCTGAACTCTATCGTCTCCCTCTCTAGTATACTCCTAGACCGCATGGATGGCGAACTCACACTAGAGCAGGAAAAACAAGTAACCTTTATTCGCAAAGCCGCTGAAAGTCTTTCTGATCTAGTCAATGACCTTTTGGATTTGGCAAAGGTCGAAGCAGGCAAGATAGTTGTATATCCCAATACATTTGAAGTCAGCGATCTCTTTGCTACTTTAAGAGGTATGCTGCGACCTCTGCTAATATGTAACTCCTCAATTGCTTTAATTTTCGACACGCCTATTGGTATACCGACATTGCAAACCGATGAAGGTAAGGTGGCACAGATTCTGAGAAACTTCATCTCCAACTCTCTAAAGTATACCGAGCAAGGAGAGGTGCGTGTGTCAGCCGCGATCGCGGGCGACTCAATTACCTTCTCGGTTCGCGACACAGGTATTGGCATTGCCGATGAATATCATGAGCGAATTTTTGAGGAATATGTCCAGATCGACTCGCCCTTACAGAAACGGACGAAAGGAACTGGTTTAGGATTGCCACTCTCACGACAGTTAGCCCAATTGCTGGGAGGTAGTGTTTCTGTCACCAGTAATTTAGGGGTGGGTTCCACCTTCTTAGCCACGATCCCCATCACCTATCCCGGTCTGATTCTAGAGTCATCTGAGTCCAACATGAGGCAGTTAGACCCGACTCGTTTACCCATCTTGGTGGTAGAAGACCACGCTGAGACTATTTTCACTTACCAGAAGTATTTTGAGGGTTCCATTTATCAAATTATCTCAGCCGAGACGATTGCCCTAGCAAAACAAGCACTGCTTGTGTTCAAGCCGATTGCCATGGTTTTGGACATTTTACTACAACAGCAGCACACTTGGACATTTCTTTCCGAGATGAAAGAGAATACAGGGACTCAGGATATTCCGATTCTGGTGACCACCGTTGTGAATAACCAAACCAAAGCGATCGCTTTAGGAGCTAATGCTTTTTTAATCAAGCCTGTAGAAAAATTACAGTTATTAAACACCCTCAATTGCTTGGTTCGCGGGAACAAACAACAGACGCTCCTGCTGGTGGACGATGACCCCATGGCACGATACCTGTTGAAAGACCTCCTGAGCGACACCTCCTTCAGCTTTCTGGAAGCAACCGATGGAATTGAGGGCATCAGCTTAGCAACAGACCAACAGCCTAGTTGCATTATACTGGATTTTACCATGCCCAAAGTCAGTGGGGTGGAAGTGTTAGACCAGTTGAAAAGCGACCCCAAGACGGCCCCCATTCCCGTGATCATCCATACCTCTCAAGTATTAGATAAGGCAGAACAAGAAAATTTGGCGAAACGCACCGTTGCGATTATTTCAAAAAAGCGCCCCTCTCGGACAGAAGCAATAGCTAAGCTACAGTCAGCGTTAATTAAAGCAGGACTAGCCTTTGACATAGGAATCAACCATGCCTGAATCGCAGCCAGTGACAATTTTGCACGTAGACGATAACGAAACTAACCGCTACATCGTCACCAGAATGCTGCGAAATGCTGGATACAAAGTAACGGAAGCTGCTACGGGGATAGAGGGGCTGGAATTAGCCACCGTGCAACGACCAGACCTGATTGTTTTGGATGTGCAACTGCCTGACCTCAGTGGGTTTGAAGTTTGTCATCAGCTCAAAGCCAACCCGGCAACTGCTTTTATTCCAGTGCTTCATCTCTCGGCAACATTCACCAAGGGTCAGGATAAGGCGCAGGGGTTAGATGGAGGTGCAGATGGTTATCTAGCTCAACCAGTTGAGGCGATTGAGTTAGTCGCCACTGTGAAAGCATTGTTGCGGATGCGCCAAGCAGAAGAGGTGGCAAGAGCGATCGCCACTGAGTGGCGTGCAACCTTTGACGCCATAAATGATGGGATATGTCTGCTAGATACATACGGCAAAGTGGTTCGTTGTAACCTGGCTATGAGCGAGTTTTTGGGCACATCGTTAAGCGTGATGATTGGTAGTCCACATCAAGATCTCATGCAGCCGCTTCTAGGATCTACCACTGCCTCACCCTTCGTTCAGGTGCAAGCCACAGGGCAGCGGGAGACTCTGGAAGTTGAGTCCCGGGGACGGTGGTATGCGGTCACAGTTGACCCAATCTGCGACGGGCAGCAGGTATTTACAGGCGCTGTTTACATAGTATCAGATATTACAAATCGCCAACGCGCAGAAGCATCAGTCCGGTTTCTGAGTGAGGCAAGTGCTGTCCTGGCGGTAACGCTGGACTACAAAACCACTCTCAATAACTTAGCACGGCTAGTGGTGCCAATGCTGGCTAAATTCTGTGTTTTCGATCTCGTCAGCGACAATGGCACAATTGAGCGGGTGGCGTGGCAACATGCAGACCCCAGCCAGCAGGAATGGGTCGAGCAGGTGCAACACTACGTCCCGTCGCAAAGTTCTAAGAACCACCCTGCCACCAGTGTACTCTCCTGCGGCAAAGCTATTTTGGTTCCCAACGTTACCGATACCTGGATGCAAGCGGCTGCAAGCAGTGTGGAGCATCTTCAGTTCATGCGCGACCTCCAGTTTTGTTCGTTAATCGCCGTACCGCTCATTGCTCACAACCGCAGGCTGGGGGTATTAAGCTGCTGCCTAGGGGTAGAATCGGGTCGTCAATATACCCAAGATGATCTTAGCTTAGTTGCAGACCTAGCGGATCGGGCTGCGATCGCCCTAGATAACGCCCGACTCTACCGCGAAGCTCAAGATGGTAACCGGATGAAGGATGAGTTTTTGGCAACCCTTTCCCACGAACTGCGATCGCCCCTCAACGCCATGCTGGGTTGGGCGAAGCTGCTGAAAACTCGAAAATTTGACGCAGCAACCACCGCTCGCGCCATTGACGTGATCGAGCGCAATGCCAGGGCACAGGCACAACTGGTTGAGGATCTGCTGGATGTCTCCCGGATTATTCAAGGCAAATACCGTCTGGATGTTCGCGCCGTTGATCTGGTGAGTGTGATTGAGGCGGTGATCGAGACGGTGCGTCCAGCAGCGGATGCCAAGGAGATTCGACTCGAGACAGTGCTTGAGCCTGGGGCAGGTATGGTGAGTGGTGACTCCAACCGTTTGCAGCAAGTTGTTTGGAATTTGCTCTCCAATGCGATCAAATTCACTCCCAAGCTTGGTAGGGTTTATGTGCGCCTAGAACGAATTAACTCTCACGTTGAGATGATTATCGCTGATACAGGAGAAGGAATCAGCCCGGAATTTCTCCCTTATGTGTTTGATCGCTTCCGTCAGGCTGATAACTCTATTACCCGTTCCGTTAGTGGCTTGGGGTTGGGGTTGGCGATCGTGCGTCACCTAGTAGAACTCCACGGTGGCACAGTTCACGCCGACAGTCAGGGCAAAGAACAGGGCGCAACCTTTACCGTCAAGCTACCCCTGTTTGGGAGTGAGGGAGTGGGGGAGGTGGGGGGAGATAAGGGAGATAAGGCAAGGGGATGCTTCCTTGTCCTCCTTGATCTCCCTCCAAGGTGTACGAGTGCTGGTAGTGGACGATGAAACGGATGCACGGGATTTTGTTGCCACAGTTCTGGAACAATATGGCGCAGAGGTCGTTGCGATGGCAACCGTAGATGAGGCATTAAAAAAAGTATCAAATAGTATAAATATTCTAGTTAGTGATATCAGTATGCCAGGGGAAGACGGCTACAGCTTAATACGCAAACTTCGGGAGCGGTCGCAAGGCGAACAAATTCCAGCCATCGCCCTGACCGCCTATGCTAGACCAGAAGACCGAACGCGAGCGATCGCCGCAGGCTTTCAAATGCATTTGTCTAAGCCTGTAGATCCCCGCGAGTTAGCATCTGTGGTTGCAAGTCTGGTTAGGGTTAATCGTTAAAGAGTGAGTCGCCACCAATAGCCCTGAACAATTGGGACTGTTAGCATAGGTATTAGAGGGAACATGATATTAAGTAGTTGTGCAAAATTAAATATGTATTTGTCATTGCGAGTGGAGCGAAGCGGAACGTAGACCCCGAAGGGGGCGCACCCGTTGGGTAGCAATCGCTTCTGTTTTGGAG
>CAZZXJ010000219.1:0-9310 GCA_964657905.1 uncultured Stigonema sp. | reverse complement strand
TGGCTCACTTCTTTTTGAAAGGATGAAGTCTCCAAATGGGCAGAGTTATGCCTAGGGTATAAACTTTGAAGTTACCCTGTGTGAAGACCTCTTGGCGGGATCGCTATATTACTTATAATACAAAAACTACAAAATCGTCAAGAGTTAGGAATGCGATCGCGCAGACCAGCAAAAGGCGAAAAATCAAGCAAGTAGCTGAGCCTGTTTTTGGTATAATATTATTCAACTCTCATTAAATATGTTAATTATTTATGAGTTATCTTTATATAACTTTAAAATTTACCTGCCTATAATTAAGAAGATATTCTCGCTCTGTCAGCTTAAGATACCTTTCCTACAGGGCTTTTGGTTAGCAAAAATTATCAACTTGGCACGGTGGAGATACGAGCCAGTCTTAAATGGGCGCTTCAAACCGCTTGTTGAATGCCTCGTATGTTCTTTTACTCATAGGCGATAAATAGCAAATTTTATCTTCTCGAAAAGAAATGGAACTGGTAAAAGCATTTATGAGGGATGAAAAGAAGCAATACTCTCAGCCGCCTTTAATTTTAGCAGTGGAAGATGATGATGATAACCTGCTGCTGCTGAGTTATGCTCTTGAGTTGTTAGGCTGTAGACTGATTTGTCAGAAAGATGGTTCAACAACAGTACTTGTAGCAAAGCAATATCAGCCAGATTTGATCCTGCTAGACATTTTAATGCCTGGTATTAGTGGAATCGATGTGGTACGTTGTCTGAAGCAAGAACCACTAACTAGCAATATTACAGCGATCGCAATTACAGCACTAGCGACAGCAGACGATCGAGAACGTATACTGATGTCTGGCTTCACTGATTATATCAGTAAGCCTTATATGATTGAAGATCTAGAGGCTATGGTTAGCCACTACCTTTACAAAAAACCGAATCCTCAGTCAGCTTGTAAAGTCTGTCAAGAATGAATCTATAACTCAGATTCTTCATCGCTTTTACTCGATGAAGTTTTTATCCTGTTCTTAGAAGTTGAAGCGTTAATCCGAATATTCGGCGCATCGGTCAGAAGAGCAATAATTCCAGTGCGACCTGTTTCCAGTGTTGCATCGCTCAGGATATCAAGTACAGAAACATGCAAAATCTCTTCAATCAGTGCCTTAATTTTAGGCTTAATGGCATCATCTAAATCAGAGTGAACTTGTTCTGCAAGTTCTTCACGACCTGTTTGAGCCAGTAATTGCTCTGGTTGGGTGATAGAGTCTTCTAACAATACAACTAAATTTTGATCCGATAGTTGGCACGTTACTTTACTCGGCTGATGTCCAAGATGCTCACGATATAAAGCTTGAATACGCTGTGCTAATGTTCGTTCTACTTGACCGCGCGTTGGAGTTGTCGTCATCTGTATGTTTTTCTTTTCTGTAAAGATGTAGACCACCACTGACAACCCTGAAAGTCAAGTTATGAGTTGCCACTAGCAGTATTTCTCTGTAAAAATCTGGATTTATAAATCTCCTGATTAAATATTAGCGATAAAAATCGCTTGAGATCAACATCCTAATGAAGTATTTGTTATAAGTATTAACTTAAAATATAAGTATAAATACTTTGTCTTTGGTAATACCCGAATCATAAATGACAAAAAATCAACTTTGCTTTGGTAGTAGCACAGTGAATACACTGCCTTTACCTAGTTCAGAGGACACCTCTATTCTTCCCCCGTGGGACTCAACAATGCGGCTGGAGAGATGCAGTCCCAAACCACTACCAGATCGTTTATTTTTACCTTGGCGAAACCGTTCAAACAGTATTGCTTGATCTTCTGGATTGATACCATATCCAGTATCTTGTACCGCAATTGTTACCGATTTTTTATCCTTAGTTGTGGACATTTCAGAAATGCGAATCTTTACAGATCCTGCATCCGTAAACTTGATGGCATTTCCGATCAAGTTACTGACAACTCTTCGCAGTTCCAAGCGATCGCCCATGATCACACCAGCAGTTGCAGCAGTTTTGTCTAGGTCGGTGGTGTCTATATTCACACTCAAGCCCTTTTCACTAGCAAGAGGACTTAGTTCTTGAACGACTTCTTCAACAATCTCCCGCAAATTGCAGCTTTCAAATTGCAGAGTCTTTTTACCTGCTTCAAAGCGGTAGACTTCTAGAAGGTTGTTTACCATTACTAACAGATTTTGGTTGCTACGAATCATCGCAGCGATCGCCTGTTTCATTTCCGGCGAGATTTTGCAAAAGAGTTCTTGCTCAAACAAATTGAGCATCCGATCAGCCGCAACCAAAGGAGTTCGCAAATCATGAGTCATGCGCGAAACAAAGTCCTCGCGTTGGCGTGCCATCTTTTGTTGTTCATCAATACTGTGCTTGAGGCGCAGCAGCGATCGCACCCTTGCCATGAGCTCATCTTGATCAAATGGTTTACAAATAAAATCGTCTGCTCCCGCATCCAAACCTTCGACAACACTAGCCTCTTTAAAAGCTGTCACCAGCAGGATAGGAATATAAGGTATATCAGGGTTATTACGAATCCGGCGTGTCACCTCATAGCCATCCATTCCAGGCATCATCACATCTAGCAGGATCAGATCAGGTGGCGCTTGTGTAATTCCCTTGAGAGCATTTGCACCATCACTTACTAATTCAACTTCATAGCCTTCCACTTCTAAAATTGTCTGAAGTAGAATCAGATTATCTGGAGTATCATCAACAGCTAGAATACGTTCTGTTTTTGAATTTTCGGTCAATAACATAATCTATCAACTTTTCTGACAATACTTATAGTATTACTTCTTTTTATATAAATTTTAAAGCTTGTTATTCCTCCCCTGGCTTGGCACTACCTGTAGCGTGACGTCAGGAGTCTTCTGTTGCTTCCATAATTTTTTTTTTGAGCCATGAGTAGCCAATGCTTGCTCATCTGTATTTTGGTTTACTGATGATGATATTTGACGTGGTAGTTCAATCTTAAAGATAGAACCCTCACCCAATTTACTTTCCACCGTGACTTTACCCCCCATCATCTGCACCAGGGCATTTACGATTGGCAAACCTAGACCCGTGCCAGAATATTTCCGAGTAGTACTCTGATCGACTTGCCGGAAAGCTTCAAAAATATGTTCTATATCTGCTGGATTAATACCAATTCCCGTGTCGCAAACTGCTATCACCACTCGATTTCCGGGCATTTCACTAACATCAATGCCAACACCACCCGACTCTGTGAACTTAATTGCGTTTGAGAGTAGGTTTACGATAATTTGCTTCATCCGAGTTGGATCATTAAAAACTACAGAATTTTGCAAGTCAGTTTGAAACCGCATACAAAGTTTTTTTCCTTCTGCTAAGGAACGCATTTCTTGCATAGTAGAATTTAGCAGCTTAGATAAATCAAATATTTCTGGCTTGATGTCTAAGCGTCCTGCCTCTAACTTGGAAAAGTCGAGAATTTCATTCAGCAGCGTCAGTAAATGCTTACCATTATTAAGGATACGCTCTACCATGTCTTTTTGCTGATGCATCAGTTCACCGCATTTAGGACGTAATAATAGTTGGGAAAATCCAATGATGGCATTCATGGGAGTCCGCAGTTCATGAGACATAGTTGCCAAAAACTGCGACTTTAATCGTGATGCTTCGATCAGCTTCAGGTTTTGCAACTCAATCTGTTGCCGCTGTACCTCTAGTTCTTGATTCTTGCGAGTTAGTAACTCATTGCTCTCTCGTAGTTGCTGCATCGCCAAACCTACCTGCATTTCTGCTCTGTAAACTCGAACCGCATGCCTCACAACCTGTGCCAATATTTCTGGGGATAACCTAGACTTGGAAAGATAATCAATAGCACCTGCCTTCATGAGTTCAACGGCTATTTGTTCATCCCCTTGACCTGTTAAGACTATGACCGGAGATTTGATTCCTAAATTGTATAGCTTTTGAATTAGGATCAACCCATCCTGGTCTGGTAAGCGATAATCGAGGAAAACACAGTCATAAAAATTACTGCTAAGGGCAGCGATCGCACTATTACCGTCACTTACCTCAGACAGTTCTATCTGAACACCTGCCTTGTTCAAAGCGCGACGCAGCGCCATGCGATCTACTTCGTCATCGTCTACAACTAATATTTTTAAATTTTCTACCATCACTTTTTGCTTTTGCTATTAAAATCATCTGGGTGTATAACATTTATATTTTCAGGGTATGTGTCTATAATTTTTGTTTTTTTAAGCATCAATGGCTCAAATTTATATTTGATTTTTTATCTGGTAGATTTTCCATAGCAGATAAATGATTTTATCAGACTGGCATGGTTAACCCGTCACGCATAGGAATGTCCTGCCAAATTTTCAGTCTCAAGCAACTTGCTAAGGCATTTCGCATAATGTCCAATACTTGTTAAGAGTTACCATTAGCTCAATAAAGTTATTAAAAGTTACAGGTTTAACAATATAGCCAGCAACGTTTAAGTTGTAAGCTTCTACTCTGTCTTGATCTTGATTTGAGGTTGTCATGACCACCACAGGAGTTGCTTTTAATAGAGGGTCTGATCGTAGTTCCTGAAGGAATTCAATCCCGCCCATTTTAGGCATATTTAAATCTAACAATACCAAGCGCCGCTCAACCGGAACCTCAGGAGGCTGACCTTCCTGGCTGCGTACCATTTTCAGCGCCTCGATCCCATTAGTTGCAACGTAAAGCGGATTTGTAATATTTACTTTCTTGAATGCCCGCCTCACATTCATTACATCAACTTCGTCATCCTCCACTAGTAGTATGTTGATCACTCTTTCCGCCATTGGTTGAAATTGGATGCCATTTTTTATGCCAAACTCACTTGCTTGATCAAAGTATCGAAATCGGGACTAACCCCAATTGCTTGTAGCTCTTAAATAATTAGTAACGAGCCATTGGGAAATTATTATCTGCCAATGCAGAGCAAGCAGGTCAAGAGTAATTTAAAACACTCATACCGCTTAAACACGATTCTAAATGCTGAGGTAGAAGCACGTCTTCACCCATTAGTCAGACTTGCACACAAACTTCAGCTAGTCCGCAAGTTGGAACTGTTTTACTCTTGAGGTTGCTTGGGCCAAGTAAAACGGAAAGTGCTTCCGAATCCTACCTGAGACTCCAAAGTCATCTTACCTGCTTCTGTCTCAACAATTTTCTTGACGATCGCCAAACCAACTCCCGTACTTTCTTTCTGATCGCGGGCTTCTAGGGTTTGAAAGATCACAAATACCTTCTCGTGATACTCAGGGGCAATGCCAGGGCCATCATCAGATACAGCAAATTCGTAGTACTGTCCCTGGTCTTTCACAGAAATCTTAACGTGACCATCCCGTCGCGTATGGTGCTTGATGGCATTACCAATTAAGTTCGTAAATACCTGTTGCAAAGGTACTCGCTTGCTGATCACCGTAGGCATTCCTGACTCGACTTCAATGCTGAAAGTTTCTGGGGGCGCGAGTGAGTCAATGACCTCCATCAGCAGTGCATTAACGTTTACCTTTAATGATGGAGTTTGGGTACGCCCAACTCGTGAATATTCCAGTAAGCCATTGATTAAAGCTTCCATTCGGTGCACTCGTCCTCGCAACAAGCGCATCTGGTGCTGGTTTTCTTCTGGAAGTTGATCTTTTAGATCTTCTTCCATCCATTCGGAGAGGCTAGCGATCGCCCGTAAGGGTGCCTTGAGGTCATGGGACACCACGTAAGCAAACTGGTCAAGTTCATCATTACGTATCTTCAACACGCCTGTTGTTTGTGCCAACATTGTATTCACCCTCGTGAGTTCGTCTGCTCGTTGTTTGAGAGTGAGTTCAGTCTGCTTGCGATCGCTAATATCTAGACACGAACCAATGTACCCGGCAAAACTACCATCTGAATTAAACCTGGGAGTGCCTTTATCCAAAATCCAGCTATATTTACTATCAAAACGTCTGAGGCGGTATTCCATTACAAAAGCTTGCCTCGCATCAAACGCCGTAATATATGTATCTAAACAATGCTCTAAATCTTCCGGAAGCACTCCCTCTGTCCAGCCGTAACCTAACTCTTGTTCCAGTGTGCGTCCAGTAAATTCTAGCCAGTTTTTATTAAAGTAAGTACAGAGCCTGTCAAGACCAGATAACCAAATCATCACCGGTGCATTTTCTGCCATAGCGTGGAATCGTGCCTCGCTCTCGCGCAAGGCTTGCTCTGCCTGCTTGCGCTGAGTAATATTGTCAAAGGCAATTCCAATACAGTGATTAGGCAATGGAAATACTTTGACACTGAAAAAGCTACCAGGTATGCTTTGATCGCCGTAATAAACTTCCGACTGGTCTATGCCTCGACCAGAGATGGCAACAAGAGCGTATCGTTCCAGATCTCCTCTGTTTTCCTTTAGGATATTCGGAAAACATTCAATGATCTGTCTACCAAGGTTGTCTTCGAGAGATACTCCTGTCAGTCGGGTTGCAGCCGGGTTAATAGCAACTAACTGGAAAGATGTGATATCATTAAGATCTTCTAGATGCCACACAATCAAGCCGAGTTGCATATTCCTAACAATCTCAGCATAGAATATCTCTAGCTGTGCCTTCGCTTTCTCTACCTGTACCCGCGCCTGTTGTTCGCACTGCAATAGTTCTTCCTGTTGGCGATTGGCGGCTTCAAGATAGGCTATGCGTTCTGTAACTTGTTGTTCTTGTTCTGCTTTGTTTGTGTCGGTATTAGCAAAGTTGAACTCTTGAACCATAGGTAATTTTTGTAAAAAAATATTAACTTTTGTAAAAATTAACCTGAATTTACCATTTAATTTTTAGTCATTAGCATTCGTTTACCGATAAATAACCATGAATGACTCAAGGCTATTTGTTTCTCAATTAATCCCCAAGAGGCGCAAATTCAGTGAATAAAGACTATTAAACGGGTCATTACGTTCATTTTTACTCAAAACCTAACACCAGAAAAGCAGTACCTGGAGTTGTGCAAGTATGGGTTATTACAATTATCTCATAAGAGTTTATAAAATAGCTATATATCGTAGGCTAGATATTTGTTAGGCTCAGCTGACCAAAACAGAGGAAAGTCCTTATTTCTATCGGTGGATGTAAGTTTGATAAAATATCATCTATCTTTGGTTTTGGAAAATAAAAGAAAAAACCTAGCACAAAGTCGGATATCGACAGATTTAATTAGGAGAAAGTGAGTTTAGAGATGAGCGAAATTAGTATCGTTTTAATTGAAGATCATGATCTGACACGAATGGGGCTAAAAGCTGCATTACAATCCAACAGCTCACTACGAGTGATTGGAGAAGCAGCAAATGCTACCAAGGGGCTGAAACTTTTAGAAACTAGTAAGCCGGATGTGGCGGTTGTCGATATTGGCTTGCCTGACATGGATGGCATTGAACTCACTCGCAAGTTCAGGCAGTTCCAAGTAGAAAGTGGGGACTCTACAACGAAGATTCTTGTGCTGACAATGGATCATACAGAGGATGCAGTACTTGCTGCTTTTGCAGCAGGGGCGGACTCTTATTATATGAAGGACACAAGCATTGATAAGTTAACAGAGGCGATCCAAGCAACTCATGCCGGTAACTCTTGGATTGATCCGGCGATCGCCAATGTTGTGTTACAGCAGATGCGGCAAGGCTTGCCCACTAGCCAGCAGTCTGATAAGCCTAAAACTGTCAAAATTGAGGCTTTGCCGTCTGAGTACGAGCAAGTTTTGGAAACGTACCCCCTGACACAACGGGAACTAGAGATTCTAGAGTTGATTGTAGCTGGATGTAGCAACGGGCAAATTGCTGAAAAACTTTATATTACAGTTGGTACTGTCAAAACCCATGTTCGCAATATCTTGAATAAACTCTGTGCAGATGACCGTACCCAGGCTGCTGTTCGCGCCCTGCGTTCTGGATTAGTGGCATGATGCTTATCGGATTTTAGAACAATGGGTTAGGTCTTAAATCTGTTGACATATCTGGTCTATTATCAGCAATCGGAATTATCACGCACTCATTATCTGGCAAATCAGGGTATGTGTTGTTTCTCCTGTGTCTTCTAGTAATGATAAATGGCTCTTGTAAAGCATTAATAGAGGTTGTCCAAAATTCATCAACTCTTGATTTCAGTTGCCCAGGATAGCACTCAACCTGAGGTAAATTTAGTCATTGAGTATTGCAAAAGGGATACTAAACATAGTTCAAAATACAGTTGGCAATTTTATTTTTCTTTTCTTTGTAGTGCTGTATGGATTTCTGTACGGATAAATCATGGTTAGAGCCAATTTCTTTAGGATCTGACCTTTTTTTATTTAGAGTCAATAAAAAACTCCACTGTCTTCTCTAATAGTGGAGTGATTAAACACTTCAGCTTCCGGGTGAACTATTCTAAAACTTTCTTGACATCGTCTTTAATGTTCTCAACAGTGTGAGTAACTTGAGCTTCTGCTTGTTTTGCTTGTCCTTCAGCCTTATCTTGTGGATTACCAGTTATTTCACCAACAACCTCTTGAACTTTTCCTTCAATATTTTTTGCAGTTGCTTCTATTCTTTTTTCTATGCTCATATTTTTGACTTTATTTGAATTATTGTTTATTCGTTACATAAACATATTATTGAGGCGTTTTTGTCTATGCATCTATCATAAGGTAGAATTATATAGTAAGACGTATGCAATAAATCAATAAGTAGATGAACTGTTTTGCGATTGGTGGGCACTGCCCACCCTACATGTTTAGGGCTATACAAAAAAAGCTTGCCTATGCAAGCTTTTAGCTATTAAGTAAGTAAGAATGAAAAAATTTTCTTAACTATTAACTATGGACTAAACGCTGGTTTTTGCCTTTGACCAAACACCACGATCATCTTCATCATATTGCTTGTGAACTGCCTCCCAAGCAGCATGCTCAGCTTTGGTTTCGTCATTATTGTCTTTTAAAACAGTATTATAACGTTCGATAAATGTCCGCTGAGCTTCTGCAGAAAGATGAGAACGAACTTCTGGAGATAAATCCTCTGAACTATTGCAACTACCAGCACAAGCACGAGGCAGTGCCTTCTCAATAGTGTGAATTTCTTCGCCACCGACACTTTCCATCAGCAATTGGTATTCTCCGGTGCGATCAGCGGGAACTTCTGCCATAACTAGGAATTCCCCAGCTTGTAAGCGGGTTTGGTAGATGGCTGCTTTATCTTCTGGCATTCCTAATGTGGTGAGGACGGATACCAGACCTGCACCTGCGCTACCTGCGATCGCTCCACTTGCAGCTCCCAGCAGCACTGCACCAATGGGACCTGCTGCTACAATCGGTCCGACAAAAGGTATAA
>CAZZXJ010000218.1:6599-9389 GCA_964657905.1 uncultured Stigonema sp. | reverse complement strand
CAACTCACATGAATCCCTATTAGGGATTGAAACTTTATATCAGCGGCGGGAATCGTGGCACCTAACCCGTTGCAACTCACATGAATCCCTATTAGGGATTGAAACGGCAATATCCTGAATGGGGACGCTGACGATATACTTGGCGTTGCAACTCACATGAATCCCTATTAGGGATTGAAACGTAGCTTCAGTAGCTCGTTTATTTTCCTCCTCTTGTTGCAACTCACATGAATCCCTATTAGGGATTGAAACTTCTTGGATACAAAATCTATTTGGATTCAATGATGTTGCAACTCACATGAATCCCTATTAGGGATTGAAACATTGACTTCATTAGGTGGAGAACCAATATTAGCCATAGTTGCAACTCACATGAATCCCTATTAGGGATTGAAACTCAGTGGTTAAGCAGAAAATAGAGGAGCCACGAAAGTTGCAACTCACATGAATCCCTATTAGGGATTGAAACGGCAGGATTGGAAGCCGAACTCAACTGATCATATTCAAGTTGCAACTCACATGAATCCCTATTAGGGATTGAAACTTTTAAGATTTTGCAATAGTCCCAGTAGGTTGGGACGTTGCAACTCACATGAATCCCTATTAGGGATTGAAACAGGAGTAGGTGGTGGAATAGTTGGTGTAGGGTCAGGGGTAGTTGCAACTCACATGAATCCCTATTAGGGATTGAAACTAGATAACTATTAACTAAATTGGCAGCAGCATTCTTGTTGCAACTCACATGAATCCCTATTAGGGATTGAAACTTGACAATATAACTTATAAGCTAAGTTGGATGCAGCTAATGTTGCAATTCACATGAATCCCTATTAGGGATTGAAACGAAGTTCCACAAGGACGGAGTAGGTTGTATCGTGTTGCAACTCACATGAATCCCTATTAGGGATTGAAACCAGTAATGAACTTGGACAATCCCACTACTAGTAGTTGCAACTCACATGAATCCCTATTAGGGATTGAAACTCCCAATTTCCGCGCTCGTAATTTGGCAAGCCTATGTTGCAACTCACATGAATCCCTATTAGGGATTGAAACATAAGACTCATTTTGCTACTTACTACGCTATTGCGTTGCAACTCACATGAATCCCTATTAGGGATTGAAACTTGAAAAATTTTCTCGTAATTGTTATCTCAATTCAATGACTCATTTAACCCTTGATAATTCTGCTCTAGAATTCTAGAATAGCAATTAATTCCGACACCCGCATATTTTCACCAGTCCAAACTTTATCTAATAAACGCAGATGCTCAAGACTCATCTTAGGGTTCTCTTCGATTAGTGATAAATTAGTTTCACCCAATGCCATCAACAAATCTTTAAAGACTACGGAACCATCAAACTCAATTCCCTGAGTATCAGCTGATGCTAAAGCTAATAAACGCTCACTCCAAACCGTAGACATGAACCAGGAACAAAAATCATTTTCTATTTCTGGATGGCGACGACTAATACCTTCCATGAGCCACATACCATAAATATGACCAGTAGCATTGTCCATTGTAGCCAACCGCTTACGAGCAAGATTGCCTAAATTCTCAAAGAATGGCACACCTAGAAATTTTTCTAGCATGGACATTAGGTTTGATTGGTCATTGCAGGCTACAAAAATTTCTGTATAGCCTTCTTTTTCAGGAATATTATTAGCTAAATATTGATTTTCTGACTCCGAGATGAACAGACACTCATATGGATGTAGGCTGAAATCTAAATCTTAACGGTGGCAAAAACCAGCTTTAATTAACTGTTGGCTCATGACAAAGTATACATCTTATACTGCTTTTAAGTAACGCTCTTTGCATACATATTCTTGTAAGAAATAAACCAAATTGGTGTAATTTACTTCTAGAATCACTTCCTGAATAATTTTTGTAATTCCTAAAGATTCTACTTGGCTAAGGTTTTTTTTTAATTTCGGCATATCTTGGGAATAAATTGCTTCAAGTAACTGGCGGTTTAGTTCTAAGTTGGGGTTTTTCATTTATTACTTTTTCTGACTACTAATTGAACATTAGGAAATAGTATCAATGCGTAAGTCCTAGATTGTAGCCCTTTCAAGGTGGCTAAGATTTTTGGATAAGAATTTCTCTGTTCTCTGTGTTCTCTGGGCATCCGTGGTTAAATAAATTACTTTTTAACCGCAGAGGCACAGAGTATCGAGCGCTGCCGGAGGGTTAGCCCGCTCTCACAGCGACTGGCGTAACACAGAGACAAAAGTAGAGGTTTAATCGCCAGAACTAAGATTTTATGAATCACCTTGAAAGGGCTAGTCCTAGATTGTTTACATTTCTGATTTAACCAAACCAAAATTACAGTTCACTGTGCTTTTAAATTACAATTTTGTAATTTGATTCAAAAAGTAATTGTCGCTTCACATGGTATTTTGTGGATTAACAAATTAGCTACGGCAAACATTCCAATTTTGGCGTTGCTGAAACAAAATATGAAATTTGCTCTCCAGTTGGCTACAGCTTTTAGTCCGTTGCCCTAATCCATGACATTAGTCATGCTCATCTCTTGTACCTATAAAGGTAAACTATGAATAGTCAAATAACGGGCGTTGCTGAATCAAAGTATGAATCATGCGCGAGCCTCAAGCTTGCGAGCGCACAGCGCTTGCAGAGCAGGGCTGTTCAAATGTAAGTGTAGGGTTTATATGGAAGAATACAACGCAAAAAATTAGAGCGGATCTACTCCCGGTAGTCAACTAGCAATTCTATTCGCCAATGCTTGGCTTGAAGACCGCCGTCGGTGTGCAGGAAAGCGTGA
>CAZZXJ010000218.1:0-6499 GCA_964657905.1 uncultured Stigonema sp. | reverse complement strand
CTACTAGCGCGTAGAAAACAAAGCGCATTATGTCAGAGATCGTAAGGGGAAGATATATCTAGGATTCGCACTACCCCTTTACCTCAGATTTTGGCGAAGCGCGAAGGGAGCAACGCGATTTTGTGAGATGTGATTTTTATGATCAATAAAAGTGGTTTATTGATGGATATTAAAGTGGACAAAATCATCAATCTTTTCGGTGTTTATACTAGCGTCAACGCATTTAGAAAATTGTTAAATTGACATTACGGTTCGGGTTTCACTTTTTTGCGTTGCTCCCAGCGCGAATAATTTTGCTCTCAACTTGTATTGTTAATGATTTGAGAATTGTGATCGTTATATCGCTGCCGATCATCCTCTCCCTAGGCAGAAGTCAATGAATAAATTGAGCATTGGAAGAGTTGTGATCAGCAATGGGTGGAGTTTTAGCGAACTATCCTTCAGGAATTAATTGAATGGAAAATAAATATTTCAACTCGAATGAGCCGTATCACTATAAGAATGCTGATGGTTTGTGTGGTATAGCAGAAGTGCCACCGACGGGTCTACATTACTTTTTCCAAAAACGATGTGATGCTGATCCGGACAATCTCGCTTTGATCTGCGGCTCGGAGCGTATGAGCTACGCTAAGCTTGAGGCACAGGCTAACCAGTTGGCAAACTACTTTGTGTCCAACGGTATCGGCTTAGGAAATCGGGTTGGTATCCTGCTAGAACGCTCTGTCCACACTTATGTGACGTTGCTTGCAGTGCTAAAGTGCGGTGCTGCCTTCGTACCGCTCGATCCGTCCTTTCCTGAAGATCGTATTATATTCATTGCCGAAGACGCATCGCTTGACCTGCTGGTCACCACTGCTAGTTTCAAAGAGGCAATAATTGGGATATGCTGTGAAGTACTCCCTCTAGATCTTGCTGCTGCGGCAATCGCACAACAGCCAAGGACGCGCCTGACAATTCCGGATACCAAAAACGAACTTTGCTACATCATCTACACTTCCGGCTCCACTGGTAGACCCAAAGGTGTTGCAGTTAACCATTCAAGCATCTGCAACTTTCTCGCCGTATGCACACCAATTTACGGCGTAACTCGTTGGGATCGAGTCTATCAAGGAATGACCATCGCTTTTGATTTCTCTATTGAGGAAATCTGGCCAACCTTCATCGTTGGGGCGACCCTAATCGCAGGTCCAACTGATCACCGCCGACTGGGTTCGGGTCTTGCTGACTTCTTGATAGAGCAGGAAGTGACAGTTTTATACTGTGTACCGACGCTGCTAGCAACATTGGATCGGGAAGTGCCTTTGCTGCGAATCCTGATTGTTGGTGGTGAAGCATGCCCACAAGATTTGGTGAACCGTTGGAGCAGTCAAGATCTGCGAATGCTCAACACTTATGGTCCTACGGAAACAACGGTAACTGCACTGTGGACAGAACTCTTACCTGACAAGCCTGTTACCATCGGCAAACCACTACCAACTTACAGCGTTTATATCCTTAACGAGGAATTGCGCCTAGTACCGCAAGGGGAGGCTGGGGAAATTTGTATCAGCGGTATGGGGGTTGCATGTGGCTACGTCAACCGTCCAGAATTGACCGCCGCCAAATTTGTCTGTCATCCATTCGAGCAATCCCCCGTGGAAGCTAGGTTGTACCGTACCGGTGATTTGGGTCGAGTCACACCGAACGGCGAGATCGAATATCTTGGCCGCATTGACAGCCAAGTGAAGATTCGCGGCTACCGCATCGAACTCGCAGAAATTGAGGCAGTTTTATTAGAAAACCCAGAGGTTGAAAACGCCATTGTCTCGGTAGTGTCTGGTAATACTGGAGTACAAGAGTTAGCAGCGTACATCACGCTGCGTTTCCCCGTAGGCGCTCCGGAAGATCTGAAAAATTCTTTGCACACTACACTACGTAGCCGCTTACCCAGCTACATGATACCAGCATTCATGGAGATTCTTGATGCTATTCCAACGCTACCCAATGGCAAAGCTGACCGTTCCAAACTGCCCGCGCCAACTCTGCTACGGCTGAGGCATCACTCTGAGTACTATGTGCCGCCAGCGACACTGTTGGAGCAGGAACTAGCCAACTCTTGGAGTCGTGTATTTGGGCGTGACAAGATCTCAGTTGAGGATGACTTCTTCAACGACTTGGGAGGTCATTCATTATTTGCCGCTCAGGTGATCTCTAATCTCCGAAAAAACCCAACACTGCAACACCTGTCTATTGCTGATCTCTACTTACACTCAACTATCCGTAACTTAGGGTGTCACATCGAGAGTGCCCAATCGAGCAAGTCTATTAGTTCTCAGACATTAACGGAGCAACGCGATCGCTCTTCGGACGGTAGGCTAAAGCCCAATCAGACTCGGCGACGGCATAGCAACTTACGAGTGTGGGTCTGCGGCGTCCTGCAAATGGTCTGCCTCTATCTCCTGTTTGCCCTTTTGGGAACACCATCAGTGTTGCTGATATCACAATCTAGGATTTGGTCTCCCCTCACTGTTGCGATTGATAGCGCTATACTCATCCCATCATGGATACTAACCATCCTGGTGTTGCCAATTGCAGCGAAATGGCTACTAATTGGTCGGTTCCGTCCTGGTCGCTACCCACTCTGGGGTTGGTATTATTGTCGCTGGTGGTTGGTTGGCAAAATTATGGCCCTAGCACCGCTCAACTACCTAGCCGGGTCGCCACTGATGCCCCTCTATGTTCGACTGCTTGGAGGACGCATTGGTCAGGGATGCTATATCGGTACAGGGCGATTGCATCTGCCCGATTTAATTGAGATCGGCGACAAAGCTAGCATCGACTACAGTGTTGAAATACAGCCCTTTGCCATCGAAGACGGCTGGTTGTATCAAGCACCCATCCGAGTTGGTGCTAACGCTTTCGTCGGCACTAATTCGGTGCTGATGCTTGGTAGCAGTATTGGTCAGGGCGCACGACTGGCTGAGCAGTCATTGGTGGCTCGCCATCAGACAATTCCAGATGATCAGACTTGGAGTGGTTCACCCTCTGAGCGCATCACCAACAGCGATCCGATGCTTGACCTCATGGCTGCTCGCAAAGCATCAAAACCAAGGTACTCTCCAGCCCTATGGGTAGGATTTGTCATCGGATTTCTCCTCATCGAGATTTTACCGATGCTCATGTTCATTCCTGGGCTAGTGTTTGAGTATGTCATAGGAAGGGATGATTTATTCCAAAAACTAGCTGCTACGCCGATAGCAGGTCTGATTTTTGTACTGACTGCCTGTACCCTAATCGCAGTCGGCAAAAAGTTGGTGATGCCAACGGTTCAACCCGGTATCTTCCGAATACAATCAGGTTTTGGTTTGCGTAAGTGGCTGAGCGACAAACTGATGCTAAGCAGCCTGGCGGTTTCCAACACGCTCTACGCCACACTTTATACGCTGCCTTGGCTGCGTCTGTTGGGAGCCAAAATTGGTCCAAGGTCGGAAGTCTCCACCGTGTCGCACATTGACCCTGACCTATTAAGAGTGGGTACTGAGAGTTTTGTCGCCGACTTTGCTACTCTCGGTCCGGCGAAACATTACAACGGGTTCATGGCGCTGGGAACTACTGAGCTTGGCAACCGCTGTTTCGTCGGCAACGCAGCCTTTGTACCAGGTAACACACGCCTCGGTGACGATAGTCTAATTGGTGTACTTTCATTGCCACCAACTAAGCCAGTCGAACCAGGCACTTCATGGCTCGGCTCACCAGCTATTTTCCTCCCACGCCGTCAGAAAATTGAAGGATTTGACGAAACTGTCACCTTCCGACCACCCGCCAAGCTGGTTGCCTATCGTTTGGTCATGGAGTTCCTGCGGATTGTCCTACCACCTACGCTGACATATGTGTTGGGAATCGAGAGCATTCTAGAACTCGTCTGGGTAACACCATTACTGTCAACACCTGTGCGGATTGCTGTCATGCCAATCCTCTATGTGAGTTCAGCATTGCTAGTCACTGGATTGGTAGCGACCTTAAAATGGCTGATCATCGGTCGCTATCAACCTCTCGTTGAGCCACTTTGGTCTAACTTTGTGTGGCGTACTGAGCTGATCACCGGGCTGTACGAAAGTGTAGCTGTACCATTTCTGATCGGGTGGCTGACTGGTACACCGCTGCTGGCACCAATTTTGCGCCTGTT
Organism: uncultured Stigonema sp.; assembly: GCA_964657905.1. Lineage (GTDB taxonomy): Bacteria > Cyanobacteriota > Cyanobacteriia > Cyanobacteriales > Nostocaceae > Stigonema. The sequence continues at coordinate 2,334 of CAZZXJ010000218.1, read as the reverse complement.
TGGCGCCAAGATTGGTCGGCGGGTCTATATGGATACGACTTTCTTGACTGAGTTCGACTTAGTTCGTGTTGGTGATGATGCGGCGATCGGCAGTTTAACATCGCTTCAGACCCACCTGTTCGAGGACAGAGTGATGAAAATGTCCACGGTGAGCATAGGTCAGGGTTGCACTGTGGGACCGCGCTCTGTGGTGTTGTACGATTCAGTGATGGAGGCAGGCTCCAAACTCGATGGGCTATCACTGGTCATGAAGAGCGAAGCCCTACCATCTGAGAGTCAATGGCAAGGCATTCCCGCAGGGTATTCCAATGTCTAAAATATGGAATTTTCTACTAGTGAGTCCAGCAGTTTTAATCACAACCCTCTTTGTTGTGACTAGCGCTGACGCTAATCAAACGTCAGAAGTGACAAATGTCTATCGAGAGAATGGCATCACGACAGACACGGGGACGCAGGGACGTGGAAACGCTCTTGATCAACTTAGAGCGTCTTCAAAAACCGCGCCAATCTCAACGAGCAATATTTTGGAACCAACCAATTTCCAAGACAGTGAAGGCGATACTGATGATAGAATGGCGCAAGTAAATTCGGTGTCTGAGTTATCGGATGTGCAACCCACAGATTGGGCATTCCAAGCACTGCAATCACTAGTGGAGAAGTACGGTTGTATTACGGGATATCCCAATGGGGCTGAGCGGGGTAATCAGGCGATGACGCGATATGAGTTTGCTGCTGGTTTGAATGCTTGTCTTAATCAAGTTAATGAACTCATTGCCACTGCTACAACTGATTTAGTCAGTAGACAAGATTTAGCTACATTCCAGAAATTGCGAGAGGAATTTGCCGGGGAACTGGGGACACTGCGGCAGCGTGTGGATGCAGTGAAAGCTAAAGCGCCTGAATTGGAAGCACATCAATTTTCCACTACGACCAAACTTGATGCCACCGTTATCATTGCATCAGTAAGCGTTCTTTCTGGGGATAATGCTAGGGGTGAGAGGATAAACAGGACGCCTATCTTAGGCGATCGAGTCCGTCTCGACTTTGACACCAGCTTTACGGGTAAAGACCAGTTGCAAACTAGACTTCAAGCAACAAATTTGGATGCTTTGTCTGGCACTTCTACCTTCACACCAGAAGGCGATCTACGATTTGGTGGTTCTACTTACAGCACAGGCAATAATAATAACGTTGTTCTGGATACACTATCGTATACTTTCCCCTTAGGTGAAAAGACAACAGTTGTGGTAGAGGCTAATTCTGGTGTTGCTGAAGACTTTACCAATACCGTCAACCCTTTCCTTGATGATAACGGTGATAGCGGCGCTCTCTCTAATTTTGGCACCCACAATCCGATTTATAACTTGGTAGCAGGTTCTGGGATAGGTGTAAACCACGAGTTCAATAAAAATTTGGAATTGACTTTCGGTTATTTAGCCAGTGAGTCTAACGATCCCTCACAAAAAAGTGGTTTATTCAATGGTCCTTATGGACTGCTCGGACAGTTGACCATCAAGCCCAGCGACAACTTTACTCTTGGCTTGACTTACGTTAATTCCTATAACGCTGACCTTACTGCTGGCAGCAATCGCGCTAATCTACATTCTGCTTTGCTCAGCAATACCGATGCTTTGCCCTCATCTGTTGCTGGTGGTCCTAGTAACGGTAATCAGGGTTCAACTCAGCCAAGTGGTAATGCAACTTTGCCTACACCTGTTTTGGAAGCTCTTCGGGGAGATAGTCTGCCCACTTCTAGTAATTCCTACAGTATAGAGGCATCCTATCAGATCAGCCCGAGATTTGTACTCGGTGGTTGGGTTGGCTACACCAACACGCGCATCCTTTCCACACTTGGCGGCGCAATCCCCCGTGGTCAGCTGAATATCTGGAACTATGCCGTCACACTAGCCTTCCCAGATCTAGGTAAAAACGGCAACTTGGGAGGCATCATCTTGGGCATGGAGCCTAAAGTCACTGCTGTGAGCAGTAGTCTCAATAGTGCGATTGGCAAAGATCCGAACACTTCATATCACATTGAAGGATTTTATCAGTATAGCCTGACGGATAACATCGCTATTACTCCTGGCATTATCTATCTCACCGCTCCCGATGACAACAACCGCAACGGCGGTAACGTTATCGGTGTCATCCGTAGTACGTTTACTTTTTAAAATCAATACCCGCGAATGAAATCGCTCAAACTTCCGACAAGACTATCCAAATCACGCGGAAAAGTTTGCCAAAATGCTATTTACCGAAGAAGAATACATCCGTCAGGAGCCAGAATTCAGTTGGGTATTCTGTGCGACTGGTGAAGCAGCGCGCTATCGTCAG
>CAZZXJ010000217.1:4539-9500 GCA_964657905.1 uncultured Stigonema sp. | reverse complement strand
TTATGAGCTTTACTTTTCTTCACATAGTTCAGTTTATTCGCGCCGACTTACTTATCACTCCACGAAATTGTCCCTTGAAATTGAATTCATTGCAGCCGTCAAGGAGGGTTTAGACGAAATTGACCAAGGAAAAGGAGTGTCAATCGAAGCGGTTGAGCAGATGATTGAAGCATGGACTACCAAGTCATTCTTTCTCTAAAAGCCAGTAGAGTCTTGAACTTTAGGAATATTTGGGAATGTCGGAAATTTCGCTGATTTAACCAACTTCCGGTTGCCTGAGGAGCCAAGTTTGATCTTCGCATAGCTCTAATACCAATTGGTGGTAGTTTGCCAAGATGGGGCGATGACCGACACTGATAAAAGTTGTTCCCATAGCTTGTATATGCCGATATAAACCCTCCTCATTTTCCATGTCCAAAGCACTCGTCGCCTCGTCCAAAATTGCATAGGGGGGTTTGTTGAGTAATATGCGGGCGAAGGTAACGCGCTGTTGTTCTCCAAGAGACAGCAACGAAGCCCAGTCAAGTGAGTTATCAAAACCACCGAATCGTTCATCCAAGTCTTTTAAGTTTACCTGTTGCAGTACTTGTTTAAGTTCCTTGTCTTCAATATCAGTATTGATATTGGGATAAAGTAACTGGTCGCGCAACGTTCCTAAGATCATATAGGGACGTTGCGGTAAAAACAGGATTTGGTCAAGTTTGGGTCGGACGATCGCGCCTGTACCTGCATTCCACAATCCGGCGATCGCTCGCAGTAGAGAACTCTTTCCACAGCCACTTGGTCCCACAATCAACAGTCCTTGTCCTGATGGCAACTCCACAGACAAATCTTTAATCAAGGTTCTTTGATAATTCGGTGTTTGTAAGGTTAGGTGAAGGGTAGCTAAACGGGAATCCTCAACTGTATCAATAGTCGGAGTCTCATTATCTTGGGCGGTGGGGTGTGACAAATACTCAGCAAAGCTGTAGAGACGGTCAATCCCCGCCCCAAAATTTGCCAGAGACTGCAAGCGAGACACAATCACGTTTAATGAGAAAAATACCCGAACAAATGCTCCTTGCGCTTCTGTAACTTTTCCCACCTCAATTTCCCCCGAAAAGACACTCTTAGCAACAACCAGGGCTGGGATAATGAAGGGGATAAACTCATAAGCATTTGTCAGAACATTTAGATTAAGCTCCCAAACTATAAGTTGCCTAAAATTCTCAAACGCCTCCATAAATCGGTTTTTTAGCTGCTTTGACTCCTGGTCTTCCCCTCGGTAAAAGGCAATTGATTCAGCATTTTCACGGATGCGAATTAAGCCAAAGCGAAAGTTAGCTTCTTTTTTAAGTTGCTCAAAATTGAGTTGGACTAGAGGTCTACCAAAAACTGCTGTTACCAAAATTGTGCCAATCAGGGCGTAAATAACCAGAAAAAACACTAAAGACCTAGATATTCCCCAGAGAACCCCACTAAAAGCAATCACTTTGAGGATGGATTCTACAAAGATGAGCAAAAACTTCAGAGAATCGTGAGTAAAGCTTTTGACATCTTCAGCAATGCGCTGGTCAGGATTGTCAATCTCCGCGTTTGAGTTGTTGAGGTTATAAAAAGCCTGGTGAGTGAAGTAATTATTTAGAAAACTATTGGTAAGCCACCGTCGCCAGAAAAGACCAAGTCGGTCTTGTAAATATCTGTAGCCACCTAAAAGCGGTGCATAGAGGACCAGTACCACGATGAAAATCTGTATAGCTTGCGAAAATCTCGCCTCATCTCGGGCTGAAAGAGCTGAAATTAAAGCTCCTTGCTTGGCGTTAAGGACGACAGAAAGACCTGTGTAAGCTAGCAACAGCAACACGTTGAGTAGCAGCAGACCTCTTGCTGACCATTTTTCTTCACCAAACCAGAAGGGTTTGGCGATCGCCCAAAACTGCCTGAACAACTTCAAGTTAAATCGATCCATTTTTTTGCCACACAAACTTTATAAAAAACGAGCATAACTAACTAGTACAAGGAGTCAGGAGTCAGGAGTCGGGAGTCTTGCCCTTGAAGAATACTAGGACTTACGCACTATACGCTCTTGAGCATCATGTGTATAACGGAATTCGGTCGTTTCATCTCGTAGAATTGACCACATGGTAAGGGCGCCCAGACCGCGCCCCTACGGTCAAATTATGGTTTACCCAAAAGAAAGAAAGCGCTCATTGCCTGACTCCTCCCACTGCATACAATACTATTTCTGTCAATGCGTAAGTCCTAAATACATAGAATAGACGCTTGTTTTCACCGGTTTCTAACTGTGTGGATATTTCTGTCGCACTGTACTAGCAGAGCGCGGCGTCTATGTATATATTATTTCTCTCTTGACTCCCGACTCCTGACCAAACAGGCACCTTTGCAGGGGGGATGGGGAAATAAAAAGGTACAAGCCCCTAAATTCATTTATGGAAAAAAGAAAATATGTCTGATCGAGACACGTAGTGCAAGAAATACTACGTCCTTGCAAATGCGCGAATCCATTCATGGATGGGGTTTCCCCCCTGCCCCCCATCCCCCTGCCAAAGGTGCCTCTTCCCTGACTCCCTACATTTACTTGTTGGCGGGTTGGAGGATGGGTATTTCCTCTTGGTGTTCGCACTTAAAAGGCTGCCAAGGATGCATACTCACATCAGCCAGTCTGTAGACAGCGTCACATTGCGGCTGAATAATCTGACTTAACCCCGCCCAAAATAAGCTGCGTGTAACATCCACTCCGGTTTTCAGCCAAGACTCATGATTACCAGGAATGCCTTGCTCGTGAACAATTGATGGTTCCACCCAAATGCCATGAGCGCCCAAGAGAATCTGTGCCATCCATTTAGCTCGTGGTAAGTGTGTGGCGGAAGTAATTAGCTTCACTTTATGCACTCCCCAGTGGCGGAGAATGGGAATACTGTAGTAAAAATTACCAAAAGTCGAATCGGCACACTTTTCTAACCAAACGTTTGGCAAAGAAGCTGCTGCTTGTTGCTGAAAAATATTCAAAATGCAGTGGTCTGGGGAACCACGAGAAATTAAAATCGGGGTGTGTGGATATAGTTGTGCCAATTCAGAGACATAAATTTCCCGATGAATACTGCCACCAAGCACTAAAAAGGCATCTGCTCGCTTAGAAGATGCAGAAATAATGGTTATAGTGTTAAACACCAGCCAACAGCCAATGACAAGACACAGCCCAAAAGCTAGTATAGGTAAAAGTTGTCTCCTGCTTGGCAATTGCCCCAGATATTGGCGGGAACGGCTGTTTGTAAATTTACGTTTCATGGCATACCTGATACGAGCTTTTATTGCTAAAATCAGCGACTCTCATTAGTGTAGCCAAGTGCTATCTTAAGAAAAGTAATATTGATTGCTAAGATGGCACTGATGAAAGTGTCACACAGTCGCAGTAAGCTGGCGGAAGAAGTTGGCTAAGGTGAAGAAAGCAGGTGAAATGGTGAAGTTTTTTCAGGAAAATGTAAAGGAAAGATGATGAAGAAAGTATAGCTTAGTAGAAAAACTTATAAATTTCTGGAAAGCCTGATAGCTTAACTGTCAAAAACACAATTATTCCAGCTACAATATACATGAATCAATCTGCGAAAAGTTACTCGCCATTGCAAGTAGCCTTGATTGGGGGAGCGATCGCCACCACTGCTACGTTTTCTGTGTTTGGTCTAACTTGGTGTCGATCTGTGCATGCTGCGCTACAAGATAGTCCGAAAGCGATCGTTGACCAAGTCTGGCAACTAGTGAATCGAGAATATGTAGATTCCACATTTAACCAACAAGATTGGCAAGCAACTAGGCAGAGCTTGTTGAACAAAGACTACACGAACCGTGAAGAAGCTTACACTGCCATCCGCGAAGCCCTAAAAAAGTTGGGGGACCCTTACACTCGGTTTATGGACCCCAAACAGTATGAATCTCTGACAAACCAAACATCTGGGGAAGTGTCTGGAATTGGTATTCGGATGGAACAGAATGAAAAAAGCAAACGACTTACTGTCGTAGAAGCTATAGAAAATTCCCCTGCACTCAAAGCAGGCATCAAGGCTGGAGATCAAATTTTAGCAATTGATGGCAAACCCACTCAACAGATGAAAGTGGAAGACGCTTCCAAACTGATTCGTGGCAAGGCTGGTACCATTGTGACGTTGCGGCTAGAACGGAACGGGCAGCGTACTTTTGATTTGAAGCTGACACGGGCTAGTATTGAAGTCCCAACAGTGCGTTACACTTTAAGGCAAGAAAATAATCGGCGCATTGGCTACATCCGCATGCGAGAATTCAGTGCCCACGCAGCAGAGCAAATGCGACGAGCCATCCGTAATTTGAACGGTAAGCAAGTTGATGGCTTCGTGTTGGATCTGCGGGGTAATCCTGGTGGTTTGTTGCAGTCAAGCATTGAAATTGCCCGGATGTGGTACGATAATGGTGCCATTGTGCGCACGGTGGACCGTGTGGGGGGAAGTGAAGAAACTAAGGCAAATAACACTGCTCTGACGAAACGCCCCTTAGCAGTACTGGTAGATGGTAATTCAGCCAGTGCTAGCGAGATCCTCACAGGAGCATTAAAGGATAATAGGCGGGCTGTAGTTGTTGGTAGTCAGACCTTTGGTAAAGCCTTAGTACAGTCAGTTCATGAACTCCCAGATGGTTCCGGTGTGGCAATTACCATTGCCCATTACTACACTCCCAAAGGAACGGATATTAATCACAAGGGAGTTACGCCCGACATCAAGATAGATTTGACAGAGGCACAACAGCGTCAGCTAGCAGCTAATCCAGATTTAGTGGGAACTCCAAATGACCCTCAATATGCGCGTGCACTTGCAGTTCTCACCAGCAATCGCTTCGCACAACCAATGAGCGCAGGCGCAGCCGATTCAAAATATTAATTTTCAGATTTTGTACTGGGAATACTAGGAAGTGGGGCATAGGGCATAGGGCATAGG
>CAZZXJ010000217.1:0-4529 GCA_964657905.1 uncultured Stigonema sp. | reverse complement strand
CCATGCCCAAATAAATATATGAATAATGAGACGGTTGATACAACCACTGCCAACACCTTCAACCCAAAAGTGTCAGTGATTGTACCTATATACAACGGTGAGGCGGAAATACCCGAGTTAATTAGTTGTCTGTTGGCTCAAACTTACCCAAAACAGCAGGTGGAGTATTTGCTGGTAGACAATAACAGTAGCGATCGCACTTCATTTATCCTTCAAACATCTGCTGAAAATTGCCCACTCGCAATTCAGCCGTTGAGCGAAAACCAAATTCAAAGCTCCTACGCTGCTCGTAATACAGGCATTCGCGCCGCTACTGGAGAGATACTTGCCTTTACTGATGCAGATTGCCGTCCACAACCAGAATGGTTGAGATCATTAATTGCACCTTTTGTCAACCAGAATGTGGCAATTGTCGCAGGTGAGATTGTGGCGCTATCGGGAAAAAGTCTGTTAGAACAACACGCAGAGCGCCAAGAAACCCTTTCACAAAAGCACACCCTCGCTCATAAATTTTGTCCTTACGGTCAAACCGCAAATTTGGCAATTCGACAGCAAGTCTTCACAAAAGTGGGTTTGTTTCGTCCCTATCTCACCTCTGGGGGGGATGCTGATATATGTTGGCGGATAATGAGGCAAAATATTGGGCGTTTGGAATTTGCCCCAAGCGCCATTGTACAACACCGTCACCGCGCTACACTCAAGGAACTGGAAAGTCAATGGCGGCGCTATGGGCGCTCAAATCGCTATCTGCATGAACTGTACGATGTGGAGTTGATGCGAGACATTACACTCAAGGAATGCTGCTATCGCCTAGGACGCTGGTTGTTGAAGGAACTGCCAAGGGATAGCTTCAAGGCTTTAGCTGATCAGGCCAGCCTTGGGGATTTATTAAATACTCCGATTGGTTTGTTCACTGCTAGGGCGCGTGCTGCAGGGCAACGGGAAGCTAAATTATCAGACAAAGCGAAGATAATTGAGTGGCTTTAGTTGTTAGTTGTTAATTGTTAGTTGTCAAAAAAACCACTAACAACTAACAACTAACAACCAACTTCTGTTAAATTTCGCTAAATTGGAGAAAAGTACCCCAAAGGAAACTTTAGATGTCAGCACATCTGTTACTGGTAGATGATGAACCGGGACTGCGTGAAGCAGTAAAAGACTATTTGCAAGAAAGCGGTTTTAGCGTTCAAGTTGCCAGTAACGCCCGTGAGGGCTGGGAATTGATGCAGCAGAATACACCTGATCTGGTAATTTCTGATATCATGATGCCCCAAGTGGACGGCTATCAGTTCCTCAAGCAACTGCGGGAAGACCTCCGCTTCCAAAAGCTGCCTGTGGTATTTTTAACTGCTAAAGGCATGACTACCGATCGCATCCAAGGTTATCAAGCCGGTGTTGATGCCTATTTACCCAAGCCCTTCGATCCAGATGAGTTAGTGGCAATTGTCGAAAACTTGCTCTCTCGTCGTGCAAGCATGACTCAAGCCACTCATGAAGATAGTGAAGCGCCGGATATTGCTGAACTAGCTAATCAGATTGCTCAGATTAAGGCATTATTAACTCAAAGAAGTGCAATCGCTCAATCCCCAGCGCCTTTCACAATTGACCTGACCCCCAGAGAACAAAGTGTTTTAAACTTGGTAGCTGAAGGGTTGATGAATAAAGAAATAGCTCGTCGCTTGGAGACTAGCGTCCGGAATGTAGAAAAGTACGTCAGCCGTTTGTTTAGCAAAACCGGCACCAATAGCCGTACCGAGTTAGTTCGTTTTGCTTTAGAACATGGTCTTGCTAAATAGCACATGTTGACTGTTTATTTGGTGCTTCCCTGTCTTGATTTAGAATAAAAACTTGGTGAAATGCACCGAACACGCATTGGTAAGGGTTGCTCTGCAAAAGTTATTAGGCAAATGGGCAAACCTAAAAAAAAATTCACCAATCCCAAGGTGATGCACACTTTGCCTCTACTGAGATGACAATGCGTGACTATTGAACATTGTCAGTAGAATTTCTCAAGCGCATCAGTTGGCGTCGCATTTGGGGTGAGGCTTTTAACTCAGAAACTTCCTGAGCCTTCAAAGACGTTTGCAAGGTTTCCAGAAAGTCGTCAGAACCCTCAGTCAAAGCGTCTAGCAGTACCTGCAACAGTTGATCGCGATCCGTCAATAGACTCTTTTCCTCAAGCAACCGGAATTTGAGATGGATTTCGCACTCATAAACACCTACTTCGATATTATTTACTTGACATGGTAATGCTTTGGAGTTCATAGCTTTTGAGATTCCTTTCTTTGGTAGTAATCAGGGTGAGGAGCTAGATTGCAAGCAAAAATACTTTATATTTTTTTGAAATCCAAATTGTTTGAATTAACAGCCCCCGTTCATCTACAAGATTTTTCTTTCATTTCACTCTTTTTTTTTGGCAAGAGATAAACTCTCTAAGTTTTCGTGTTCCTGTGTTAGCTGTGGTTGAACCAAGCCATAACTATTATTCTGTTTTTAAGATTCTATACAATAAAGTTTCTGTAAGAACTTGTTGGAGCTTTTTAAAGGTTTTTACATCTACTTTATGTGGAAGTCAATAATAGTTTGAGTTTTTACTAAAAAACTAGTGGTTATACGTAAGTAAAAACGCTGACTTTTTTTAATAAGATTAGAGCCTGCCTTGGCTGCGCCAAAATTACGTAAAATTACTGCATGTACGATTTTTTCAGGAGAAAATACGGGAGACTTTTATGAAGAAATTAATTAGGGGTTTAATTTTTGTTTTGCCAGATAATATAGACACCGATCAAATTATTCCAGCCGAGTACCTTACCTTAGTTCCTTCCAAGCCTGATGAGTACGAAAAGCTTGGCAGCTATGCTTTCGCTGGATTACCTGGTGGCTATGAGAAATTTGTGGTTCCTGGAGAAATGAAAACACCATACTCAATCATTGTGGCTGGGGAAAACTTCGGCTGCGGCTCCTCACGGGAACACGCCCCCATTGCCCTAGGCGCTAGTGGCGTCGAGGCAGTGATTGCCCAGTCGTATGCTCGCATCTTTTTCCGCAACTGTACCGCTACAGGAGAACTTTACCCTTGGGAGTCAGAGGAAAGGTTATGCAACCAATTTAAAACTGGTCAAGAAGTGTCGATTGATTTTGAGCGCAATCAGTTAATAAACCACACCCTCGGCAAGACATACAATCTCAAACCTTTGGGAGAAGTGGAACCAGTAATTGACGCAGGCGGTATTTTTGCTTACGCCCGTCAGACAGGCATGATTCCGAACCGTCAATAGTCAATAGTCAAAAACTCCTAGACTAGGGACTATTTCCGACTTCCGCTCTGGGGGATAGCTTCTACAATGATTTCCTTGCCTGATAGGGATTAATATAGAACTACCACCACCCCATAAAGTACAAGCCTGATAGGTATTAGGCAAATCATACCAATACAACCCAAATCTTACACACTTTTATGGACAACCCAATGCTGCTCAAGTCCACAACTCGGCATATCCGGATTTTTGCTGGTGAAATTGACCAAGATGGAGAACTCGTTCCCAGTAATCATGTCCTAACCTTGGATGTTGACCCAGACAACGAATTCAATTGGAATGAAGATGCTCTGCAAAAGATTTATCGCTCCTTTGATCAACTTGTAGAAGCATCTAGTGGGATGGACTTAACAGACTACAACTTACGCCGCATTGGGTCTGACTTGGAGCATTATGTGCGATCGCTCCTGCTAGTCGGCGAAATCAGCTACAATCTCTCTGCACGCGTTACAAACTACAGCATGGGACTCTCCCAAGTTGCAGTCGAAAGTAATCAATAATTATTTGTCATTTGTCATTGGTCATTGGTCAGCAATTAGCTAGCTGACTACTGACTAATGACTTGTGTAACACTAATGACCAATGACTAATAACTAACTACTACCAAATCCGATTTCCGTTTTCGTCAACTCGTGCTTGTCGAATCACATCAGAAATTTCTTCTGCATCTTTAACATGGTGTAGCGCCTTCTTTTCGCCATCAGGCTCATCTACAACAAAGTATGTCGGCACTTTGATATGGTCACCTGTAATATCAGGAGAATCGACGGCAAGTTGTTCTGACTTTTGTTCAATGGTTTCTGGTTCTTCAGAAACTACATCGCCAGGGTTTACTGAGCGATGAATATCTTTTTGTTTGTTATCTTCCATTACACTCTCGCGCTCGTTAAATATGTTAAATTGTCTCTTGACACTGGCGGGTGTGGCAATCAACCTACATTCTTGAACACAGCAGTAATAAGTTATCGGCTAGAAGACGTCTTCCGCCTTAACTTAAATTTTATTTAGCTTGAATTTAAGTTAATTGCAGCCCGCCTACTTATAAACTAAAGAAAGACTAGGATTATCTCATCTTTCTGATGGAGTAATTTGGAATAAGCAAATAGCATAATTGTCAGCAACCGCGCACAGCGAGGAGACGGGGCATCAAGCAAGCGCCCATCGCCCTAGTACCGCAAGGCGTTCGTCAAAAGTCACTCATTCAAAAGTCAC
>CAZZXJ010000216.1:0-9511 GCA_964657905.1 uncultured Stigonema sp. | reverse complement strand
CGCTATCGCAGTCCCCTACGGAGGGAAACCCTCCTTCTCCCAAGGGGAGACGCTGACGCCGGAGTACCGGCTAACGCTTCGCTAACGCAAACAGGGCTGTCTCACCGCCTACGCGGACTTACGGAAAATCAAGGGTTTGAAACCCGCGTTCGTCGTTCGCGAAGCGTCTCCGTAAGGAGAAGACGTTGCCGTTCGCGTTAGCGAAGCGGTAGCGACGAAGGAGCGTCAGCGTCTCCCCTTGGGAGACGGCTAGGCGGGTTTTGTCTGTGTAGCCGCGACTTACAGTCGCTTAGCTCTACCTATAGTATAAATAATTAATCGTATTTGATGTTAATTGTACTACTTCAGTTAGAAGAGTTTATTACATCTAATTGCTAAGATAAAATTAGACCAAGTCAAGATTTTCGACAGTTTATTCAAGTGAATGAAGTTTGAAGAGTCCCATAGTTTCTACATTTCATCTCAAAAAATTACTTAATTTACATTAAGAATAGAAAGAGTTTCTCAATTATGGCTAGCATTGACAAAGACCAGACTGACCATGAAAATATTTCCCCGGCTAGGGATTTTATGGAGAGGCTTTGGGATGGAAAAGTAGTAATTGCTCTCGGACTTATGGCTATAATGTTTCGCCTTGGCTACTACAACAATCCGGAGACTGCTGTCCCTTCAAAAATGGTCGCGGCCTCGGAAGTCGTCTACAAAACACCAAAAGAAGCTATTGGTAAAACCGTAACAATTAGAAGCAACCCGGTGCAAAAACTTGGTTCAAGCTCCTTCACGGTAAGTGATCAGCAATTCTTGGGTGGTAAACCGATCGTAGTTATAAATGCTTCGGGTGTACCTTTCGATTTACCTACTGACCGAAACGCAAAAGTTCAAGTTACAGGTCAGGTTCGTAAATTAGTGATTCCATCTGTTGAGCGGGACTTTCATTTGAAATTGCCGGAAGGGTCTTATAGAAATTACGTTAATAAACCTGCAATTATCGCTAAGTCAATTGCTTTAGCGCCTGAACTTGGTAAAATTACCCAAAACCCAAGCAAGTATTATGGTAAAAGGCTGGCAATAATGGGTAAAGTTGAAAACATCCAAAGTCCAGTTTTGTTTACATTGGATAAAAGTCAGTTCCCAGGTGCAAAGGAATTGCTGGTTTTGTTAAAAGCAACGCCTACAGCGGCTATTACCCAGGGCAAGACCGTAGCGTTGACAGGTGTAGTTCGTCCATTTGTCGTTGCTGATATTACGCGAGACCACAACCTCAACTGGAATTCGGAGGTGAAGAGACAGATGGAAGCTCAGTATGGTAACAAGCCTGTATTAGTTGCTGACGTGGTTTCTCCTTAAGTAACTCCTATTACAAAGATCATTTTTTATTTGGACCAAATGGGTAGTTGATTCACTTTCTGTAACGTCAACTGAACGTAGGTTATTTTGCTGTTCTCTACAGATGTTGTACCAAAGTAGCCTTTGGCTCCGTCATGAGTATGAGGTCCGCTGCTAATAACGGTGTAACGCCCCTGCTGAATCGCTTGGTTAAAGGGGGAGCCAACCGTCCATTTCCAGCGCGAGGCAAAGACGATGCCGGTAATGTCCTTGACCCAATCTTGACGACCTCCGAGTTGATATACATGCTCAACTGCCTCGAAGCCAGTTCGTCCATCAAAGCTACCCCCAAGAGAAACTACAATCAGATGGGTATTATTGAGCCACTGATGGAGGTAGGAAGCTGCACCTAGAGCAACCTGAGCACCACCACTGTCGCCAATCAGAATCACTTTAAGCGGTTGCTTGTGGGATTGGAGGATGGGATAGGCGGCATTCATCCGCTCAATGATCGCTGTAGCAATTCCTTGGTTATAAATGGGACCATAGCGTTTGTCGGCAGAAATAGCAAACCGCCAAAGATTGCGAATTTTAATCATGAAATCTGCATTGTCTTTCTTTGCAACTCGCCACAGGGGAGCTAGCAACCGTTCCCCACCTAAACTTTCGTTAGCCGCTGAATAGGGAAAGACATCTCGAACTGCTACACAATCGGGATGAAGTTGTACCAATTGATCTAGAAAAAATTTCTCACCCGGAGTGGTCTCGTCAGTTGAAAAATCTCCCACTCCTGGTAGATAGACAATATAGCAGTCAATTTTTGTAGAGTTGGTAACCCCAGCAGCGCCAGTGCTTCGTGGTAAGTTCTTGGTCTGGTCTTTGTTTAACCCCAAACTTTGGCTACCTTGACGCATCCACCATACCAAAGTTCCAACAGGCGCAATGGTTCCCCAGCCGAGAAGTAATACTCCTGCTAAAAGTAGCAGCTTTAAGGTTCCACCTTGCAGCCATTGTAATATCAGCTGAATGAATCGAAGCATTTAGGCGATTAAGAGTATCTTTAAAAAACAAAATACTTCTTCAGAAGGATGTTGCACAAATATGTAATGATATTTATTTATATCTCATATCACGTCCGGTTAAATAACCGAAAGTAAGTTTGTAGTGAGGACTGAAGTCCTCTAGCACTAAAAAGCAAGGACTGAAGTCCTTACTACAAACATGATATGACATACTATGGGTGATTTGCCGGACATGATATCATGGCAAGACGGGTGTATATGGGTTACAAGGTGAGGGTAGGCGCCCACGCTTAGCAGCAAGAAATGAGCATGAATCACAAAAAGTTAAGGCAGGGTTTATTTAAGACATTAAAGAATGCCTTGGCTCTAAATGCCAGCCTCTACGAAAATGCTCGCAATACGCCAAAAACTCATCAGTTAGCCCTAACTATCGTGATTTTGGCAGCCCTTTCTCATGCTTTGGGAAGTGCTGTTATTTTGTTAATCAATCTTGCTACGGTACCTGTGCTGATCGTAGCGCTTTTAATCGATGCGATCGCGCTGGTAGCAAGCTACTATTTTTGGACTTTCACTATTTGGAAAGTTGGGCAGTGGCTGAAGTCCATCGATCATTCTTACGGTGACTTGCTCAGTCCAATTGGGTTTGCCTATGCGCCGCAAGTACTAAATTTTTTAACTGTGATTCCCTTACTGGGGCGACCGATTGAGTTGAGCTTAGCAGTATGGAGTCTGTTGGCTGTCATTGTGGCGGTTCGCCAAGGTTTAGATATTAGCACACGTTGGGCGGTGTTGATCTGTTTAGTAGGTTGGCCACTGATTCAGATTGCCATCGGCTTAGTGCAAGTTTTGGAGCTACAAATGGTGAGAAGGACAATTTGAAAATACTGCCGCCGTTTCGATGAATGCCAATATTGGAGAGTTTTTCTATGCCAGAGAATCAGTGGAATACTGCCCTTTACGAGAGCAAACATGCCTTTGTTTGGCAATACGGGGAAGAATTGCTTAAATTGTTGTCTCCATCAGGAGAGCGTATCCTCGATCTGGGTTGTGGTACAGGACAGTTAACGGCAAAAATTGCCACTGTTGGGGCTGTTGTGATGGGAATTGACGCCGATACCATCATGATTGAAAAAGCAAGACACAACTTTCCTCACCTACAATTTGCGGTTGCTGATGCACAGAACTTTCAAGTAGAACAACCGTTTGATGCTGTCTTTTCCAACGCTGTTCTGCATTGGATTCCAGAACCTGATGCAGTTATCCGGTGTATTTACCAAGCCCTTAAGCCTGGAGGTCGTTTTGTTGCAGAATTTGGTGGCAAAGGATGTGTCTTAGCAATTACCAAAGCGCTCTACAGTGTGCTTGACGAAATTGGCTATAAATCGTCTGAAACTCCTATTAATTGGTATTTTCCCAGCATTGGCGAGTACGCAACTCGTCTGGAAAAACATGGATTTGAAGTGACCTATGCTGTTCTATTTGACCGTCCAACACCTTTGGAAGATGGAGATGCAGGCATGGCTAATTGGATTGAGATGTTTGCTGGTAGGTTTTTGTCGGGACTATCTGGCGATCAACGAACCCATGTGATTCAAGCTGTTGAACATCGCTTGAAACCAACGCTATATCAAGATGGAACTTGGATAGCAGACTACCGCAGAATCCGCGTGGTAGCAATCAACACGTCCGGTTAAATAACCTTAATTAAGTTTGTAGTGAGGACTTCAGTCCTCTGGCAGTAAAAAGCAAGGACTGAAGTCCTTACTACAAACAAGTTTTATTATGGGCGATTGACCGGACATGATATAACACCAAACGGCAAGGTTAGCCCGCTACACCATAAGTATTGCAAAGCTGTTCACCGTAATCATGGGTATTCCTATGCCTTTTAGACATCTCCAGAAATTAATTATGCGTTGTCTACAACCCTTGTAGAGAAGCGATCTGGCACTTCGTGCCGCAACGAGAGGCGCGTCTCTACATTGTTTTTCACCAGATGCCTTTTAAGTCCACATTTGTTCACCGAATCGGCGACTTGATGAATACCGATCGCACTAAACTTAGAGGCAGAGGTGTCCCACTAATGGAATTGATGTAATTTGCACTCAGGTAGGGAAGGTAACTTGGCTGCTGAGCAACGTAGGTTTGGAAGAAGGTAAGACTCAAAATATTAACATAGCGACGTGCCAGAGCAGGACTAGGACCAATAGCCTGTTCAGGAACAGGTACAGCGCCAGGATCGTTTGATGATCCGCCAATGGTCGAGAAGTGTGTACCACCATTAATTAACGCTAAATACTTGTTTTGAGTCGTTAACCAGGTGAAGGGTTGAATCTGTTCTGGGAGAGCCGGAGCGATGGTATCAGCACTACCAGCCACTATCATTAGCGGAATTTTGATTTGACTGAGACTGGCTTGCCCCATAATACTGCTATCAATTGGGTCAATGGCGATCGCCGCCTTCACTCGGGGATCGGATAGGTTATTTGTAGATTTTGGTAAACTGATAGCCAAGCACTGTAGCAACAGCGAAAGATTGAGTGAGTTCTCCGACGGTGGGCAGTTCTTTTGAAGTTGTGCAAAATTAATTGGTGCTCCTGCTAATGCCAAAGCAGTGTAACCACCAAAGGATTGACCTACTACGCCGACCTGTTGCAGATTTAAGCGCCCCTTATATGCTGGGTCTGACTGAGATCGGCGAGTGAGTTCGTCCAACAGATACTTGACATCTAATGGTCGGTCAATAAACTCTCTGGGGCTAGTCACTTGAGCCTCTGTGCCAGCTAATAGTGCTTGCAACTGTTTTGTATTGCTACCTGGATGTTCTGGAACAGCAACCACAAAACCATAGGAAGCAAGGTACTCAGCCAGGTAAGCAAAACTGGTTCGGTCGGAGCCGAGTCCGTGAGAGATGACAACCACAGGGCGAGGATCACTGGTAAGTGGCAGATAAATGTCGGCAGGAAACTTGCGCAGGCGCGATATGTCATCAAGCGAGATGGTTTGCTTCTGCCATTTAAAACTTCCTGATGGTCGCAAGTTTGTTCCCAATACTGGGGTCGTGGTCGCTTGTTGGTTGGATTGCTTATTGATGAGGGCGATCGCACTCTGAGTCTGATTTACCATATTTTTGAACTCGTTCGCAATTTTGAGGCTGCGGACTAAATCAATGGAAATAGCATTTGAGGGGAACTTGCGTAGCACACTTAATAATGTGAAGCCTTGGGGGTCAGCAGCAGCCAGAATTAGTGATGCTCGAATCGCATAAAACCCATTGGTGCGAGTTTCTAGCTGAATGACTTGTCCCAAATTTTCTAACAATGTCTTGCCTGTAGGCGTGTAGAGAAACTGCGAAACCTGTACGGCGGTTAGGGGAATGGGAGTTAGCAAAGCCTGCCGTAGCCGACTGATTTGCTCCTTGTCTGCATATTGAAAATATGCAGCCAATTCATCATTCACTTTGCCTGTCTTAGCGTAGGTTTCGAGAGAATCTATGGAGATAGAGCGCTCCAAAACCCCGTAGGAGAGGTTCAACCGCTCGGCACCCAGCCCAGGACGGATCATAAAAGTAGGCAGTAGTAGTCCAATGCTGAAAGATCTCAACACTCTTTTTAGCCAGATTGACTGCTTACCTCTAAGATGAGGGCGCAGGTTGCTAAATCTGGCGATCGCAGACGCCACCGACGAGCAATTCATTTTTATAACCAAGCGCTGTTTTAGCAATTTCAGTAAAAATAATGACGTACTACTATACAGAAAGCTCCTAGAGTTCCTATGCTTAGGATACTCAGGTTTATGGAAAAAGGTTTACTGGAATTTATCAGGAGGAATACATATGGGCAATAATCGCTGGACACTCTCTGGGAAAAAAGCCTTAATCACCGGAGCAACTAAAGGAATTGGACTGGCGATCGCCCAGGAGTTCCTTTCCCTCGACGCGGAGGTAATGATTGTTGCCCGGAATGCACAAGCAGTCGAGCAACAGCTTGAAAGCTGGCGAAAGCAAGGATGGAAAGCTGATGGAATTGCTGCTGACGTTGCCACATCGCACGGTCGTCAAGCAATCTTTGCGCAGGCGAATCAAGCTTTGGGAGGACTAGATATTCTTGTCAACAATGTCGGCACCAACATTCGCAAAAAGGCGATCGACTATACAGAAGATGAGTATAACTCTATATTCCAAACAAACCTGACCTCAGTATTTGAAATGTCCCGACTAGCTTATCCTTTGCTGAAAGCTGGAG
Source organism: uncultured Stigonema sp. (assembly GCA_964657905.1). Lineage (GTDB taxonomy): Bacteria > Cyanobacteriota > Cyanobacteriia > Cyanobacteriales > Nostocaceae > Stigonema. Next base: position 2,919 of record CAZZXJ010000216.1, on the reverse strand, counting down.
ACAATAGTAGTGTGGTCAATATTGGCTCTGTTGCTGGGCTAACCTCGGTTGGTACCGGTGCACCTTATGGAATGACAAAAGCAGCGCTTGTACAACTGACCCGAACTCTGGCTGTAGAATGGGCAGGCGATCGCATTCGAGTCAACACTGTCGCTCCTTGGTTTATTCACACCCCATTGACTGAACCTGTGTTGAGCAATGCAGATTTTCTGATCTCTGTTGTATCACGCACACCAATGGGGAGAGTTGGTGAACCAGAGGAAGTAGCAGGTCTGGTGGCATTCCTTTGTATGCCTACAGCTACTTACATTACAGGGCAGTGTATTGCAGTTGATGGCGGATTTTTAGCGTTTGGCTTGTGATTAGCCCTTTCAAGGTGTTGTGTTGTGGGGGAAATAGGCACTGATCAGCTATTCTAATCTCGCCAAAGGACGCTCTCTTGATCGAGCTTTAACGTTAGCTACCACTTCAGCATCAACCCGACACTTACTTATTGAATTACTGAAAAGTTAAGGTTTCAAAGCTATTAAATTATTAGAAAAGGATGACAAAAAAGCTATTCATCTTCGTTTCCTGGCGGTCGTTCGCTCTCGCTTTGTTGGGCGTTCCACTCCAAAACAATACGCTCTAGCATTTCAGCCTGCGTACAGTTATTTACAGCAGCATATTGCTTAATTAGCTCTCTTACTTTAGGGCTAATGTGGCGTATATCTAGTGGGTTATTTTTTGCCGTTTCCATTAGCTGTCAGTAAATGTTATATATATTGTATGAATTTATTATATCAGCTATGATCAGATTAATTGATCAGCGATCATCGTGTTGATTCTTTTGGAAGCCCGACTTTAACAAAGGACAGATATTGGCGGCAGTGCTGTTATTAGACATCTCCGAAAAAGAATGTAGAGACGCGACGCCCTGCGGATTTCAGGTAATGCATAGTTAATTTCCACCAGATGTCTATTGGAAAGCCTCAAAAGAAGTGCAATTTATCGTATCCGTTCAGGGGTGTGATCGAAACAGTAATCTACTCCCTTCCCGCCAGAAGATTACCTATAAAAAACCGCCAAGACGCGCCTGTTCGCCAAGGCTCAAGAACGGTAATTTTGTACCGGGAAAGGAGTAAGTACAAAATTGCACAGGTTCGTAGCGAAATGAAAAACGAATTTAGGAAAAGCTTTACTAAGGTGAAAGCCCACGAAAACAAGATTGTTTTGCTTCGCGAGAAGTGGGGACGCCAGTTGTCTACGTACACCAGGCAACTTTGACAAATTACATCACGTCCGGTTAAATAACCGAAAGTAAGTTTGTAGTGAGGACTTCAGTCCTCTTGCGCTCTTAAGCAAGGACTGAAGTCCTTACTACAAACAAGTTTTATTATGGGCGATTGACCGGACATGATATTACAACAATTTTCAGGTAATCAGACCACAGTCGTAGGGGCGGGGCGGCAAGAGCGCCCTTACAAACGGTGTGGTTCATTTATGTGAATACTGCTGTAAGTTCTTCAACAAACGAGCGCAATTCACAAGCTGGAAGTGCAGATTAGAGGGATTGGGATTGGATTTAGCTACATTAACCTATCGTATATCTACTGAAACAGGCGTCATGACTTAGCAATACTTAATCAATGTGAATTAATTACTTTGGGGTTTTCTACTGAGGGATTAAAGGGGTCTATTAGAGCAATCTGGAAGTAGCAAATCAAGACCAGGTGCAATGAGTACATCGCTCAGTTATCCTCAAGGAGATTTCCCCAATGCCGACTAAAGACTTTCGCCATGTTTGCAAGGCAACCGTAGTGAAAACGCCCGATGGTGGGCGGATCAAATTAGGCAGCTATCGTCCCGACAAAAAAAATCCGAATGACAAGGTCTTTAAGTCTAGCCAATTTTCAGCGGACAATCTGCCACCAAAAGTAGATTTACGTCCCTACATGACTCCGGTCGAAAACCAGGGAGATTCCAACAGTTGTACTGCTAACGCTATGGCAGGCGCTTACGAATACTTGGGGAAGCGTTTCAACCATCAAGATAGTCATGTTAGTCGGCTGTTTATTTACTACAACGCTCGTGACCTAGATGGCGATCCACAGAAAGATGAGGGCACTTACCTACGGAGTTGTATTAAAGTGCTCAAAAAGTACGGCACTTGCTCGGAACAAACCTGGCCCTTTGATCTGCATCGCATCTCTACCTCCCCTGAAAAGACTGCGTACAACGAGGCAGCTAACTTTCTGGTTGAAGATGCCTATCGGGTCGATATTGACCTCGATAAAATGCGGAGTTGTCTGGCAGAAGGCTACCCGTTTACCTTCGGATTGGAACTGTTCGCCTCCTTCCAAAATGCTGGCTTGCATGGGTTAATCCCTATGCCCGATCCTAACAAGGATCAGCACGATGGCGGACATGCCATGCTCTGCGTTGGCTACTCAGATTCCGACAAGGTGTTCATTGTCCGCAATTCTTGGGGCGACGATTGGGGCGATCGCGGTTATTGCTACATTCCCTACGACTACATGACCAATCCTGACCTGAATGGCGACTTGTGGTCGATTCGCCGCGTGACCAATGCTAATGTTGACCTGAGTCAGAACATTCATGGCACAGCGACCTCGTTGTTTAATCCAGCCACAGCGGCGATCGCGGCTGCGATTCAGGTTCCCGGGGCTAGCCACACTGTCTCGGGGTATGACAACGGGTACGCTGTTGAGTATGAATCCCAATCTGTCTACGTCGAGGGGCAGGGATACGTCTGTGTTGAAGACTACGACGATCTCGAATCCCTGTACTACCAAGAGTATGAAGACGAGTACGAAGAGTACACTTTCACGGAAGACTTCGAGGTAAGCGAGGAAAGCTACGAAGAGGAAGAGTCTGCATCTGAGGAATATGAGGAGACTGAAGACAGCTACGACGAAG
>CAZZXJ010000215.1:0-9571 GCA_964657905.1 uncultured Stigonema sp. | reverse complement strand
CCCAATGCCCCAATACCTGCCGCAATTTGATACCCTAGCTTAAATAAGGTTTGGGAACAATAACACCGTGGATATTCAAATTGGGTGCGGAAAGACAGCTAAGAGAGCCTACGGAATAGATGAAATTGCTCTAGTCCCTGGTAATAGGACACTAGATCCGAGTTTGGCAGATACTAAGTGGCGGATTGGCAATATTGAGCGAGAAATCCCGATTATTGCCAGTGCAATGGATAGCGTCGTAGATGTTGGCATGGCTGTGCGCTTGTCGCAGTTGGGAGCTTTGGGTGTTCTGAACTTAGAAGGTATTCATACTCGTTATGTGGATGTTGAGCCAATTTTAGACCGCATTACCTCAGTCGGTAAAGATGAATTTGTTCCCCTGATGCAAGAACTTTATGCTGAACCAATTAAACCGGACTTAATAGCACAACGGATTCAGGAAATTAAACAACAAGATGGCATTGCTTGTGTGAGTGCTACCCCAGCTTTTTCAAGCAAATACGGAACAGTGGCGGCAAAAACCGGAGCCGATTTATTTTTTGTGCAAGCGACAGTGGTTTCCACTACACATTTGTCCCCTGAGTCTGTAGTGCCATTGGATTTAGCGCAATTTTGTCAGGAAATGCCGATCCCTGTGGTTTTAGGAAATTGCGTGAGTTACGAAGTCGCTTTAAATTTGATGAAAGCTGGGGCGGCGGCGGTACTGGTGGGAATTGGTCCGGGTGCAGCATGTACCTCTCGTGGAGTGCTGGGTGTCGGTGTGCCACAAGCCACCGCGATCGCCGACTGTGCTGCCGCACGCGATGATTATCATCAAGAAACTGGCAATTACGTGCCTGTGATTGCCGATGGGGGCTTAATTACTGGTGGCGACATTTGCAAGTGCATTGCTTGCGGTGCTGACGGTGTGATGATTGGCTCTCCGTTTGCTAGAGCAGCCGAAGCTCCAGGACGAAGTTATCATTGGGGGATGGCAACTCCCAGTCCAGTATTACCCCGTGGTACGCGCATTCGCGTGGGGACTACTGGCACCCTTGAACAAATTCTCACAGGTCCAGCACAACTCGATGATGGGACTCATAATTTTTTGGGCGCTTTAAAGACGAGTATGGGCACTTTAGGCGCGAAAAACATCAAGGAAATGCAGCAAGTTGAAGTTGTGATTGCTCCCAGCCTCTTAACTGAAGGCAAAGTCTATCAAAAAGCTCAACAATTAGGTATGGGTAAGTGAACAGGAGTAGTTAGTGGTTAAGAAACTCATATCTTGCACAACACTGTTGTTGCGAAAATCAGAGCAATAAAAAGCTTACGCTGATCGTAGGGTGGGCAGTGCCCACCTACGCCGTTCGAGGAGAAGGTGCAAGATGTCAGGAAACCAACTACCAACTAACCACCAACCACTAACTACTAACCACTAACCACGAACAATCTTTAAAGAAATTTTTCCACACTCTTAAACAATTACTGGAAAAATCACATCTGTCGCCTACAATAGAAATAGCGGAGACGCATGTTTCCGTTCACTCCTCACACCACACTCCGCCCGGACTAATGTTCGGGCGGTTCCTTAATTTTGCTAAATAATTATAAAGCTCTTTGCAAATGTATATGCCTCGTTCCCAATGCAGTGGTTTTTGCTATGGTAGAATTTTCAGCAGACTCAAAAACGTAATCGGCAAAGGTTTTTAGGCATGTCAGCAGCGGCACAAGTTACGGACTCTACCTTTAAGCAGGAAGTGCTGGATAGCGAAGTTCCTGTTTTAGTTGACTTTTGGGCACCCTGGTGCGGCCCCTGTCGGATGGTTGCCCCCGTTGTAGATGAAATCGCCGCTCAGTACGATGGTCAAATTAAGGTAGTTAAAGTCAACACTGACGAGAATCCTAATGTGGCCAGTCAGTACGGGATTCGCAGCATTCCCACATTAATGATTTTTAAGGGTGGGCAAAAAGTTGATATGGTTGTCGGTGCTGTACCGAAAACTACATTAGCTAACACTTTGGAAAAGTATCTTTGAAACTTAATGTGGAGCAGTTGATTTGCTCAAACCTAAAGTAAATATTTGTAAATAAACCTGAGAGGCGGCTAGTTTCGTCTATCTATACAACTTTTTACTTTTATGGTTTAGGCTGTTTTTCAGCAGCGCCTAGGCTTATGTAGCTGAAGGTGCTTTTTTCTATAGTGAAAACGACAGTTATAGACTTGCAGCAGTCATGCAAAGTGGGTTAATTTTGGAGTATAACTTGCTTGCTCGGCATGACCTTTATGTAGAAACGTGGCTTGCTGTGTCTAGGTCTGAGTAAAAGTCGATGTCAGATTATTTGCTTCAATGAGGAAAGCTTGGCGACGGCTGCCGTCACCAGCGCCTTGGTTTATTTTTAACCAAAGGTGCTTTTTATTGTCAAGAACTAGTCAATAGTCAATAGTCAAAAACTTTTAGAGTGTGGACTATTGACTCTGGACTGTGGACGGCGTAGCGGTTGATACAATCGCACATTAAATATAGGTAAAATAGAATGCCATTTTGGCAGCACTTCTCATGACCCCATTTGCGTCCTTTGACACTTTAGAGTCTCTCCAAGCGGATCTCGCTGAATTAATTGAGCGCTTACCAACGTTAAAGAATCAACAATTTATCCAGCAAGCACTAGCTACTATAGTGCGTCTGTCCGAGAGTGAAATTGAACGTCTCGATTGGAAGATATTGTCGGCTACTTTAACAGATATGGATCTGGGTTTCCAGCTCTTTTATGCCTACCGACACGTTCGTAAAGTTACCATCTTTGGTTCTGCTCGCCTATCTTCAGAAACCCCAGATTACCGCATGGCGGTTAACTTTGCTCGCCATGTTACTCAATTGGGATTCATGGTAATGACAGGCGGTGGCGGTGGGATCATGCAGGCGGGTCACGAAGGTGCTGGGCGAGAAAATTCCTTTGGCTTAAACATCCAGTTACCGTTTGAGCAGCAGGCGAACCCAGTTATTGAAGGAGATCCCAAGCTGATTCACTTCAAATATTTCTTTACCCGCAAGCTGTTTCTTGTCAAGGAAAGTGATGCTATAGCCTTGTTCCCTGGTGGCTTCGGCACCCAAGATGAAGCTTTTGAGTGCATGACCTTAAGCCAGACGGGTAAGTTTGGACCGCTTCCTTTGGTTTTAATCGATCACCCCGGTGGTGATTACTGGCGGTCTTGGAGCGAATATATCGATAAGCAACTGGTGCAAAAAGGTCTGGTAAGTCCTGAAGATCCCAGCCTTTATACGGTTACAGATAACCTTGATGTGGCTTGCAATGTCATCACCAGTTTTTATCAGGTTTATCACTCCAGTCGCTATGTGGGCGATCGCTTGGTAATCCGCCTTAAGTCAGATTTATCAGAGGCTGAGGTAGAGAAACTTAATGCCGATTTCAGCGATATTTTGGTAACGGGACGAATTGAAAAAAGTCAAGTGTTACCGCAAGAGAGCCAACAAGATGAAACTCTTGGACTACCTCGCCTCGTTTTGTACTTTAATCAAAGGGACTTAGGGCGGTTGTACCAGATGATCGCAGCGATTAACCAAATGGGCTCCCCAACACTCTTAGAAACGGCACATCCAGAACGCAAATAGTTACAGGAGATTGTGGGGTAATCGCCCTACAATCCTGAAATTACTGATAAGAAAATCTACTCTCTTAGGGTTCCGATAGTAGCCGATTCTATTTACACATCGAACTTTAAACTATTATTTAGATTTTCATCTCATTAATTAACTAATGTAACTTTTAATATTTTCTTTAGATTCGACGATTTAATATTTTCTTTAGATTATTAAATGCAGTAATATGATGCGAGACCAAGAACTAGCGATCCCAAGGGAGGTATATCTTGTGAACTCTTCATTACTACGTCATCTTTGGTCTGTAGTTGATGAAACTCAGACCAGTACTCTTCTCAAGTTCAATGATGCCGACCTAATCCAGCAGTTACTAACACAGATGAAAAACAAGATACTACTCAGCAGTGAAGAAATCAGCATCATCAATGCTTACATTAGTTCGAGAGTCCCACTAATTCGTGACTTAGCTCTGGCACGTCTGGCGTAGGGGGAACCATATAAGGTGATTTAGTAGCGTTATGACTACCTTCAACTTGTAGGCGTTGACAAATAATTCTGTCTGACAGCACAGCAGTTGCCATCATACCCGTATGGATTTCCAACTGTGCGTTTTGTGGTGCATCAAAAAAAAGGTGCTGTCCTGGAAAAACAACACGCTCAAAGAACCAGCTTGGAATATTTGAGATTCGAGCAATCTGAATCTGACTAGTGACGTTAACGTAGTGGCAAAGAATGAGTTCACAACTGGCAATAGTAGATGAATTCAACATTTTTTTAAATAAGTGCATGTAACAAAAGCATTGTAAGCGATGCCGTTGGAAAGGTATTGGAACAAAGAATATCAAATATTCACAGGCATCTTTGAAAAACTTAATATATACTCTAGGATTTGGGGTATAACCTCAATTGTCACGAGTATACAAGTGACTAATAGAACTATCTAAGTCACACAAATGCATTGTGTGCTTATAAGTACTGTAGAGAATTAATTACACAATGTCCGCCGCGAATTGAGCGAAGCCTAATCAACCAATCGCCAGGTTTGGCATTGCTTCGCTTCGTATGCTACGGGAAGGCGGAACGCCTACGCAATGATTGTAAATATTTTTGTTCATTTACTTAATCTCCATATCAAGTATTATCAAGCATTTTTAAGAAAGTTAGATTATATTAATAATTTCTTTATAATTCTTGTAACTCACTGATCCCGCTACACTCCAATCCATCAAATGGACACCAAGATCCCGATCCCCTTTCTGCTTATTCCGATTCCGATGACGCCATTGGTTTTGGCGATCGGTTTTTTGTATGGCTTTGGCGCTTCGTATTCTCTTCCAATACTTAACTCTAAAATATTTGTTCTAAGGACAATACCATTCAGTGAAGCCTTTGATCCCCCTAAAGCTGCCATCGCTAGGGACTGAATACTACTAACAGCAACTGTATTATTTCTAAAGATAGAGTACCACGCGATCGCCCACTCCACAATGATGTACTCTTTTTTATTCCCTGACAACAAAGCCTAATCAAAATTTAGAACAATCTCAGATCCGAGTTTCTTCAGCTGTGATTGAACCAAATCAACGCCAACACGCTTAATTTCACGTTCTAACTCACAAGCCATAATGTAACCAAGTTTTGACCCTTCATCATCAAGACGTTGAGCTTCAATCCATTCCCGTGCAAGTTTCCTAGCTTCAGTTGTTTTCAAGGCTTCTTTAGAAGAAGCGCCATTTTTCTTAACACCTAGATTTTCGAGAAACTCAACCGTTTTGTCACGATGCCAGAGATAATAAGGTTTCCCATCGTTCGGGACGATTTTCTCAAAAAAACCACCATCTTTTGCATTCTGCGTAGGTTCACCGTCTTTTTCCCTAAGTCCATGCTGTTTAAGAACATTGCCAAACTTCACCGCAGAAACACCAAACTCTTGACCTAGCTCAGTTAATGTCCGCCATGTTTTTCGGAAATCATTTTTCTTACTCATAGTTTTTCTCTGTAAAATCTATGATTTATTGGGTTCTGTTTACTACACACGTATGAGAGATTTGTGAAAGAAGGGACTATTATTGATTAGCTCCCAGGCTAAAGTTCAGCAGAGAGGATGCCAGAGCAAATTAGGGTATCAGGGTAAATTTTGCCATCAGGGGACAGGAACAGAGCTTTGGGTTCACTACTGTGATTATTCATACTTGCTTCGTCGCATAACGGTACTAGAAGTGTGACTGTTCGTCAGCTTCTTCTACTTTACACGGTAGCGTTTATTAGTGTCAACAGCTAAGTTGAAATTTCTGCTACTCTCCTGCCTTGTATTTGAATCCAGCTTTCTCGGCTACTATACCCAGGTGTTTTGAGGTAGCGCGGGTTGGCTCATACATACCGTTTTCCCACTCGCTAACAGTTTGTTGACGAACGCCTAACTCCTCAGCCAACTGTGACTGAGTAAGTCCCATCTGAAGACGCAGTGCTTTAATTGAGTCACTGTTCCACTGGACGGTATTAGCTACAGCTTGAGCTTTGTATCCACTAGCAGGTTTACGAAAGGTGACACGCTCTCCATCTAAGTTCACTTCTGCAACAACATACCCCGCGTTCATCCAAGCTGAGGCTTGCAGTGCGCCTTTACTACGATTTCCCCACCAGCGCCGCTCATTTCGTGCTGAGTCGGGTAGGGTGTCACCCATTAATGTCTCAATTTCTGTAAAGGTAAGGGTGATTTCACTTTGACTGCTGCCACGTAGATATTCAAGGAGTGGCTGATACTTACTTCCTCCTTTCACAGCACTTACTCTCTCCCCAAAATCATGCGTTCTACACGCGCTTTTGCTTCGGTGACTAGAGTTTCAGCTTGACCGCGAAGCTTGGCAACCTCAGCAGCTATTTCTTTTTGAACTCCCTGATCAGGAACAGGAATAAGTGTAGTTCTATGTCCCAATCGACGTCTATAGGAACCATCCACCTTGAACAGCTTGCTCAAGTTGGGGTGCTTGCCATACCTCAGTGGCACCTCAGGTGGATTTTGGTAAGGATTGGTGAAGTTGCTGAAGGGCATGAGGTAAACTCGATGAATAACAGATTAGGCGGTAGCGAAATTATAGCGGAGTTAGAGATTAGCCGAGGTCGGATAGCAATGAGCCATCAGAGGAGGAACATTTTATGATCGTTGTCCATCATCTCAACAACTCGCGATCGCAGCGCGTACTATGGCTACTCGAGGAATTAGGTATCGAGTACGAGGTCAAGTGCTACGAACGTGATGCCAAGACAATGCTAGCACCAGCGTCGCTGCGCCAAATTCATCCGCTTGGCAAGTCACCAGTGATCACAGATGCGAACCTCACGATCGCCGAGTCGGGCGCCATCATCGAATACCTAGTGGATCGCTACGGCAGTGGTCGGCTAGTCCCGGCATCCGGGACGCCGGAGCGTCTGCGCTACACGTATTGGCTGCATTATGCCGAAGGCTCTGCAATGCCGCCCCTGCTTCTTAAGCTCGTCTTCGACAATTTTGGAATAGCGGACAGCAACGCGGTCAGCGCATTCATCACGCCCCAGATCAAGCTTCACTTTGACTACATAGAAGGCGAACTCCGTAAAAGTACGTGGTTCGCGGGCGAGGAATTCACCGCCGCCGACATCCAAATGAGCTTTCCCCTCGAAATAGTTGCCGGGGTCGCTGAACAGGTCGATCTCCGACCCAAGATCAAGCAATTTATCGAGCGCATCCATGAGCGACCTGCTTACAAACGCGCCATCGAGCGTGGAGGCAGATACGACTTCGCCAAAAGTATTCAATAATTCTCGCGTAGAACAGGGAACGTTGATGAGAATTAGAGGTGATTTATAAAGTAAACATTAAATTACGGGTAGGGTGCGTTAGGCGCGTTATCAAGTATCATTTATGACAAGACAAATTCACCAATTTTTGCGCCGTAACGCACCATTAATAGCGGTGCGTTACTTGTTTAAGATTTACTTTATAAATCGGCTCTTAGGCGTCGCTTAACACCCAGTTAACTAATGTACGAACACCAAAGCCAGTTGCTCCAGGACCGTTGTAACCGTTTTCCTTATCTGCCCAAACCGGACCTGCAACATCAAGATGCGCCCAAGCAGGTGTGTCTTTAACGAACTGCTTGAGGAAAAGGGAAGCGGTAATTGAACCACCAGCACGCGGTCCGGTATTCTTCATATCCGCAATACCAGACTTTAGCCCTTCAAAGTATTTTTCTTCCATAGGCAAGCGCCAAAACTTTTCTCCGGCGATTTCACCAGCTTTCTCTAACTGAGAAGCTAAAGCATCATCAGGAGAGAACAAGCCAGCAATATCATCTCCCAAGGCAATGATGCAAGCACCAGTCAGGGTGGCTAAATCAACGATCGCATCGACTCCCAACTTGTCAGTAAACACCAAGGCATCTGCCAAAGTCAAACGTCCTTCGGCGTCGGTGTTATTAACTTCAATAGTCTTACCATTAGAAGCCTTAAGAATGTCGCCTGGACGCATGGCACGACCACTGATCATATTTTCAGTGACAGCGGAGATAAAATGAACTTCGACATTAGGCTTCAGCTGACCAATGGCTTTAGCAGCTCCTAAAGCAGCAGCAGCACCACCCATGTCCATCTTCATGTTTTCAATGCCGCTGCCTGCACCTTTGATGTTAAGTCCACCAGAGTCGAAGGTTAAACCTTTACCAATAATCGCCAGCTTCCGCTTGGGCGTGCCTTCTGGCTTATAGGTGAGGTGAATAAATTTAGGTGGCAAATCAGAAGCTTGTGCCACTCCCAAAAAAGCCCCCATGCCTAACTTTTCGCAGTCTTCCCGTTCTAGGATTTCCACTTGCAAACCGTGTTCAGCGGCGATCTGTGCGGCAGTTTCCGCCATAGTAATTGGTGTGACTGAGTTAGCTGGAGCTGCTACCAACTGCCGTGCCAAAATTACCCCAGAGCAAATTTGATTGGCGCGGGTAATAGCTGCTTCCTGTCCGCCCAGTCCCAGTAAATCTACTTGTTCGACTTGTGGTTCCTTGTCTTCTGGTTCGGACTTAAAGCGGTTATCCTGGTATAGTGCTAACTGAACCCCTTCGGCTAACGCTTGCGCAGTTTGTGCGGCATCCTTGTTCCAGACTGGTAAACTAATCCCTAAGGTTTTGCACTTTTGCTTTTTGGCTAAACGCGCAACGGCTGCGGCGGCTCTGCGCAAGGTTTCCAGTTTTAGGGCTTCGGGCTTTCCTAAACCCACCACGATGACTTTCCGCACTGGGCTACTAGTACCCACTCGTGTGACGATGTTGCTACCTTGTTTACCCTTAAATTCTTCTTCGGCAATCAGTTCTTTGATAGAACCAGCCAACTTTTCATCCAAAGTTGCTAGGTCACCAGTTAACTCTCCTGCATCTTCAAATAATCCGATTGCCAAACCGTCCCCAGTCCATTCTAGAAGTGGGGTATTAGTCGTGCGAATTTCCATTTTGGGCTTCTGTGTAAAAGTTCTTGTACCAGTATTGCTTAAAATATGCACTTTATGCATATAGGGGAGTTGTTCGTTGTTAGTTGTCAATAACTACCACTAACTACTAACTAATGCCGCAATCACAGGAGTGAGTTCATCACCAAAAAATCCCGTCAATCAGCTTCATCGTCATATTTGTGGAATCATCTTCAGATAGATTTTAGGACTTACGCACTATACGCTCTTGAGCATCATGTGGATAACGGAATTTGGTCGTTTCATCTCGTAGAATTGACCACCACATGGTAAGGGCGCGGAAACCGCGCCCCTACGGTAAGGTGGTCTACCCAAATGAATATTGCGCTCCGCAGCCCTACCGAAACCACTGCATACAAGACTATTTCTGTCAATGCGTAAGTCCTAGATTTATATGATTTGCGCTGAAAATATTTCCCCATACTGTTGACAAGGTAGGCGCAAAGATATGGTACTTTAGCGCTAAATACGCCCAGATGAA
>CAZZXJ010000214.1:0-9579 GCA_964657905.1 uncultured Stigonema sp. | reverse complement strand
CCTACACCCTATACCCTACCCCCTACACCCTTCTTCTTGACCTTGATGGAGGCTTGACATATGACGGCATCAAATTTTGAGAACATGACGAGAGAAGAATTACGCTCCTATGTACGCCATAATCCACATGACACAGAAGCTTTTCACAAATACGTAGATGTGATTCGTGCAACTCCAGGACGGGTAAAAATAACAGCCGAACAAATTGACACGGAATTACCCAAACTGTTACAAGCAAATTGAATTTAGAAGCTAAATAATGCTCCAACTGTTGTAAATTATGGGTTGCAGCAGTTTTTATTATGGCGAACTGAGCGGCACTTGCTTATTCTAATGAATGACTTAGCAGCAGGCGATCGGCGTTTCAACTTGGGACAACAACCAGAAGTGGTGCAATACCTAGACGTGCTGGTCTTGATTCACCGTAGGGGCGGGGTAACGCCGCCCTTACAATGTGGTCAATTCAATTGAAAACTGCTGTAAGGGATTGCAGCCAGTTGTAGAGACGCGACTGATCGCGTCTCTACATAGCCCGAAATTTATTTGAGGGCGACCGATGAAACCGAGGACTGTTAAAGTTTATAGAACTTAGTACAGAATTGCACAAATTCGTAGCGTTATGTTCGTAGTTGCTAAGAGCGCTAAAGCGCAACTACAAGCCTTTTATTATGATACGGATTTATGAAATGCAGTACTTAGCATGAAAAGTCAGGATTTACTATGAGCGATCGCAACTCCACCGCGATCACTGTTTTATATAGCAGTCCTAAATAAGAGCGTGAACACGGAGAAACCCGGTTTCTTGCACTTGGAATTTTCACAAATCAAATAGGATTGCTATATCAAGTCCGGTTGAAAAGTTGTCCGAAGCGATAGCGCAGTGAAGCAATCTCAGATCCAAGCGATTGCTTCGCTCCACTTCGTTGCGCTCGCAATGACATATTGCAAGTAATTTGCCGGACTAATTTGCGAGTTTTTTCATTAACTGTCATGACTCAGCAACGATTCTAGCATTAAGCAATGTAAAAATTATATCGAGTTCCAATGGATAATTCCCTACTCTAAGAAGCAAGCTCATTTTCGACATCCGTAGCAGAAACAGCACTACTGCTAAACGTCCTCGGCAATTCAACCCCAAGTATGACGCTTCTGGTGACGATGAACGTTGAGTATGCCAACCACAGGATATGATTACTGTGAAAATGCCAAGTCAACAGAGCCACGGGCGCAAATCCCAACACTAGGCCAATTAAGCTGGAGTTGCGGAGGATATTTACGAATGCAAGACCTGCGAAGTATCCATCCAGACTGAAAGCAATTGAAGCACTGACCAGTATGGGAAGCAACCAGAAAACATAGATTTTGATTGGCTCTATAACTTCGGTGTGGTTAGTTAATAAACCAAATATAGTCTGAGGAAATAGGACAGGTGCTCCAGCAAAAATAAGCCCCATCAGCATTTGAGTTCCTACCACAACTTGTAATAGAGGCTTAAACCGATGCTCCTCCCCCTGACCCTTGAAACATCCGCTTAAGGTTTCTGTAGCGAATGCTATTCCTTCAAAAAAGAAAAAGCTGAGAAGTATGACTTGCATAAGTAAGGCATTTTGTGCCAGAATAATAGTCCCCATAGCAGCACTTAAGTCGTTGAAGACGATTAACGGCAACATTTCACTTACGCTCCAGACAAATATATTGCCGTTCAAGGTAAAAGTGGCTTTCAAACTTGGCAAGTCCCAAAGCTGTGGCGCGGCATCTCGTACTTCTTGCCAGGAAATTTCTCGGCTTACCAAAATCAATCCCACCAACAACTCCACACACTGAGCCAGAATCTGGGACAGCCCAGCCCCCGTACTAGCAAAAGCCCACCGGACAATCAATAGGTAGTTCAGCAGGATGTTAGCGCCATTCCAAATCAGGGATAACAGCAACACGAGGGCACTTTGTTCTCGTCCCAGAAGCCAACCTACCAGGACAGCGTTGAGCAAAAAAGCAGGTGTTCCCCAAATACAGATATTGAAATAGGCAACAGCAGAAGCTCTTACTTCTGGGTTAGCACCTGTCAAGGCAAACCCCAGTTCTCTCAGAGGGTACTGCAAAATCACCAGAAGTGCGCCCAGCCCTAGGGCGATTAAGCCATTGCGCAGTCCCACGAGGAGCATCGCCTCTCGGTCATCTCGTCCCACAGCTTGTGCAGTGACTCCAGTGGTTCCCATCCGTAAAAAGGAGAAACTGTAGTAGATGAAATCAAACAAGGTCGCAGCTAGGGTAACTCCAGCCAAATGATGGATTTCATCTAAACGACCCAAGAAAGCCAAACTGATCGTTCCTGCCAAGGGGATCATGATATTGGAGAGAACATTGACGATCGCCAGATGGAAAAAGCGACCAAGGAAGTCATACTGGTTCATCTGGCGATCGTGCTTAACCAACTTTAGAAACAAAGGTAGTATCAAGACAATCAGGCGATAATCCTCAGTTTACCTGGTTTGTGGGGTGACGGATTCAACTCAACCACGCGCACCCTCAGACGTTTAAAATTATTTGAGAGATGACCAATCAGGGCATTTCTCACCATCCCATCCATAAGGGTGCATTCCACATATTAATTGCACCCCATTGTAGACACTTCCATTAAAGTCTTTGCACCCTACACATGGGTCAGGTCTAAGACTTATCTCGTTAAATTCCCCAGATTCTCGAAACAATTCTTCTGCTTCTAATCTGGTTTCAATTTTGCTGGCGAGAAACACACCTGCACCAATTGAAAACAACCCTACACCTACCCCTGCACTACCATAGAACATCATTACTTTTATTGCACGGCGATGTGGATTTAGTAATTCTCCTAGCTTAATAGTCGCTGCTCCCGACAATCCCACGAAGCAACTAGCGCTGCCTAGAATAAGTGCGAGCGCTCCGCTTATTCCTAATGTCGATATAATTGCTCTAACGATAGCTAGTCTCAACTTCCTCATAACTTCTCCTAATATTACAGCAATTTTCAGGTAATCAGACCACAGTCGTAGGGGCGCGGCGGCAAGAGCGCCCTTACAAACGGTGTGGTTCATTTATGTGAAAACTGCTGTAATTAGCTGTTTGGCAATGCGCCTTTGTGATCTACGTAGCGGTCAAGCGCCCCAAGGGGGCGAATATTAGGTAGAGTTTCCTAATTAAAATTCAAGCCGCCTGTTCAATGCTATTAAACAAATCTTTATTCAACCCATATATAGCAGGATAGTGAGACTTAATTCTTCTGACTGAAGCCTGAATATTCCTAGTAGTATCGGTAAAAATTTCAGCAGTTATCTCATCAAGATAACTTCTTCTTTCTTGTTCGGAATCGTGAAGACTAAAATAATCAGCTAAACAAAATGCAGCCAGTTTTTGTAATCCTTGAATTACCACAGTATCATGTTTCAGAAGTTCATACTCGTTAAGAGGTGCAAGCATTTCCTCAACTCGTTCATAAATTTCTCTGATATCTGGATCGCCTGCGTCAAAATTTCTAGCAACATCCAAAAATTCGATAGCCGCTGTCAATAAACCCGCATCAGCGTATTTTGCACCAACTTTTGCCACTTCCAACCCCATACCAGTAAATCGCTCAGCTGCATATTTTCGTACCTCCTCACTGTCAGGTAATAAGGATGCAATTCTCTGTGCTGTTTTTTCTATATTGTGTGATTCGCCACAAAAAAGGTGAACGCGGCAGATAAAGAAAAGAGCATCAAAGTCATAAATATCGGCTTTCCCGTCAGCATTAATAGCATGTTCAGCCCAAGCTATTGCCTCAGAGTAATTTCTTTCTTCAAGGTAAGTACGAGCTATTTCTAGATAAGGATCAGAATTAAATGATTCCAGTTTTATGGCTTGCTGAAAGCATTCACGGGCGTTCTGATAGAGTTGCGCTTTACCAGAAGAATTGTCATCTTCCAAAGACTCAGCTTGCTGTTTATAGACATGACCAAAGTTGCTCAAATAAATCGGCACTTCTGGGTTATTTTTTGTTAATGCCCGATATATTTTAATAGCAAAATCCCAATTTTCCATGTGAATATAACAAAGACCCAGCAAATTGCGAGCACCATCTGCTGCTGGTGCTAGTACCAGTACCCGCTTTAGTAAGGAAATGGCACTAGACCATTCTTCTGTGTTCATTTTCTCTTCAGCTTGGTTAATCAGGTCTGCAATCTGATCGCCATACTGCTGCAAAGAGTCATAATTAAGTCTTGCTTTAGCATCGGAAAGTGTGTTATATGCTCCTCGGATTTGCTTAAACTTTTCTGGATCTTTTTCAGGAGAATATTTGCGAACTAACCGAAAGTAAGCTCGTTTTATTTCATCAGCCGATGCGTGGGGTGATACTTCCAGCATCTGATAAAGTTCATACGCCATTTCTTATATCGATTTTAGATTGTTAATTGCTAATTGCTAATTGCTATTACCTACTCCCCATTAGCTGTTGTTTTCTAGGTCAAACAAGAAGTCTACTAGGCGATCGCCTGTGCTTTGTATTTCTGCGGTATTGTCATTCATTAGAGCTTTTTTAAGATCCATCACAATATCAGACAGTGGCGACCTTTCCTGAGGAGGGATATCTGCCATAAATCGCTCTGCCTTATTAATTAACCCTTCGTATTCCTTCGCCTTAGCATTTTGCTTCCACAGTTCTTTGAGGCGACTAGCTGCATCAGCTATGTCTTGGCTATCCATGCGTATAGCAGATTGAGCATACTCTAGCTCTACACTTTTGTTAATATTCGGAATGGTAGCTCTTAGCTTTGCGATCCCATTGAGGTCATAGGAAAACTCCACTTCTACTGGATAGGGATTGCCATCAGGAGCCGGAGGAATGTCAGTAATTTCTGCATTTATTCCTGTATCAATGGCATCATTAGCTCGCTTTGCCTTGCCTGTATTGTCTTGATACAAGCGAACTTCAACCCGCTTTTGATCTGCTCTCAACAAAGAGTAAGTTTTATGAGTGGAATAAGGAATTGTTGTATTTGGCTTGATTAAAGGTTCATAGGTCAGCATGTATTGTCTGCCAATTTCATTGACTACTTCAATGCCCAATCCGAAGGGAGCAACATCGGTGAGAATAATGCCTGAGTCGCTTGGGATTAAACCTTGGACAATAGCAGCTTGAATAGATGCACCCACGCCAACAGCTAACTCAGAACCAACATCTGGTGCTTTCCCTTCTTTGCCAAACATTTCAGCAACTAGTTGGCGCACAGCAGGGATGTAAGTTGTACCTCCCACTAATAACACCCGGTTGATAGCACTAGGACGCAGCTTCTTAGCATTAAGTGCTTGTCGCACACATTGCCTTGCTTGATCTAATAAAGGAGCGATCGCCTGCTCAAATTCAAGGCGTGTCACTTCCACTTCTAAGTCAACAGATTCACCGTTGTTAGCAGCAAAATAAGGAATTCTTACAGAATGCGATCGCTGTAGGGAAAGCACTTTTTTGGCAAGTTCTGCCGCTTCTTTGATCGCCCCATAAGCCTTAGCAGAAATTTCTGCCTCTGGATTCTCGGCTTGAAATTTCTCCTTAAGCAATGCCATCATTGCCTGATCGAAATCTTTACCGCCAAGTTGAGGATTACCAAAACTACATTTAACATCTAGGACACCTGCTACCATCTCCAGCACGGTAATATCTAATGTACCACCACCAAAATCAAAGACCACAAGCTGTTCTTCAAGATCAATATTTTTGATGCCAAAAGCTAAAGCCGCCGCCGTGGGTTCATTAATTAGGCGAGTAATTTTCAGTCCTGCCAATTCACCAGCATTAAGCGTTGCAAGTCTTGCAGCATCTGGAAAGTTAGCAGGAACAGAGAGTACAACTTCTCGAATCGTGGTTCCTAATGCTTCTTCAGTATTTTCCTTGAGTTTGCGCAGAATCAGTGCCGAAATTTCTTCAGGGCGGTACTCTTGATCTAGAAGCCTCACGGTTTCCCCTGTTCCCATCTTCCTCTTGATTTCACGAATCCCACGCCCTGATACATCAACCCAACTACGAGCATCTTCTCCTACGAGCAGTTCACCCTTTCTGCTAATCGCAACAATTGATGGAATAATTGCCAGTTTTGTCAGCGGTTCAGCAATTGGAAATGATTCATTGTTCCGATATACACAAATCTCGGATGTGGATGTACCTAGGTCAATGCCGATAGCAAAATCTTTTGCCATTGTCTCGCTTACTCCTTTACTAATTTTTTTGTGATCGCTATGGGCGGGGGAAAGATCGCCCCTACGGGGCTTTTGCCACAACCACCTTTGCTTTCTGAATTATATTGTCGCCAATTCTGTAACCCCAGCCTGCACATCTCAGGATATTACCTGGTACAATATCTGATTCTTCTTCCTCAACCGCTTCGTGAAATTTCTCATTCAAAGATTCATTATGCTGTGGAATTATGCGCTCCAACCCTAAGTTAATGACAGTGCGTTCAAACTCAGATAATATTTTTTCTATCGACCGTTTATTTTCATCTGTTTCGCAATCTATTGCTCTTTCTAGCATCCGAAAAAACTCTATAGCAGCTTGTTCCCAAGCCTGAATTTTACGCAGGAGTTCCCCATCTTTCTGACGCTGCTCTATCAGTATTTTATCCAGATATTGTTTAACTTTATTGTGTAGTTCTTGCACAGCAGAGCTATTTTCTTGAATAGCCGCAGTATTTTTATAATACACACGTACTATTTGTTTAGGGTCGTCTAGATCGATAGAAGTAGCTATATAATTATTTAAGGCTTCGACGATAGAAGTCTCTATAGAATTGTTTAACTTTTCATCTATAAATTTTTGTAGTATATCATTTACAGACTGCCGTAAAGTTTCATCTATATTTCGTGAGTTTTTATCACTAGACTTCCTAGAAATCATCTCATTTTCTCCGGATAATACTTGAATTGTATTGTTAAAATTTACAACTAACTACTCGTAAACACGCCTTACACCCTTACAAATGAACGCCAGTTGCGGGGTTGTGGGCTGCGCTGCTTGGGCGTACTCGCGCCTAATGACCAATCGACGATCCTCACGCTTTTGTAGCCATTTCGAGCGATCGCTTAGAGTCAAGACTTCTGTTCATAAACTCCAAGATATTTATCTGTCTTTTGATCGGGTCAAGAAGAAGGGTGTAGGGGGTAGGGTGTAGGGTATAGGGGACACAGCATTGGTCGGGGTTTCAAGCCCCGACCAATGCAATCGTCTTGAAAGACTTCGTTGTATCCCACTGGTTGTTGGGGCTATTTCTGACCCTACACCCCACACCCCACACCCCGCCCCAACGGGGCTTGGTCAGGTTTGGCAAACTATACATTTTAAACTAATTAACTAAATACCCATAATATGGTATAGATTGGCGGACTCGTCAAAATCGTTCAAATGGCGTAAAATCCCTTGTTCTGCATAGCACCTCACGATGTCGCTGCTTTTAAACAATTGATCACTTGCTCTGTTCAGACTGTTGATCTGATGGTAAAATTACACCGAGTCAATTATCAAGGCGATCGCACGAGGCATACTATTTTCATCAAGGGGATTGACCTAAACAACTTGCCTTCACCTGAAAGTTACGCCACCCAAGAAAATATGCAGACGATCCGCCTCAAAAATATCAAAACCCAACAACGGACAATTTTGCAGGGGATTTGCAATTTAGCCTCAAGTCCGACACCAAACACCACTCAGATACAGGAACTGACTCAAACCTTGATGACAGCCGTTACAGCGATTGAAAGAATTTGCGCTGCAACCCATGCAACACCAGCCAACCTCACCAGTTCCTCACGTCAAATCTACGCCTGGATGAAGTTTTTGACTGATGAAGACAACCTTCAACTTCATATACAAACTACCCAGCGAATCAGACAAATAGTGCGAAAAATCTGTAGTATACATGGTCAGGAATCACTCAACGTAGTTGTGGAGTTGGCTCACTTAGCAGTACTATATAGATGCAGACGCTCAATGGTCGCCGCCACTCTCACCGTGAGCGAAGGGTTTATCAATGCCAATGATGAAATTTTGGTAGCGCTGGTGAAAGCTGCTTTGTTCGGCAACAGTCAACATTCTACACGACTCATTAAGGATTTTTCCACAAGTGAAGAATACAGCCATGTGATCTTGGATCTTGATTTAATCGCTGAAGTCATCCAAGAGAACGCCCAAGGAACGTGCTATAACCTTGATGAGTTATTTGATCAAGTGAATCGAGAGTATTTTGCTTCTTCTTTGGTCAAACCACGTCTAATTTGGAGTCGGATTAAAACTTATCGCAAGTTTGGTCACTATGAGCCTGCTCGAGACAGGGTAATCATGAGTTCGACCCTTGACGATGCAAGTATTCCTGAATTTGTTGTTGAGTTTGTCTTATATCATGAGCTGCTGCACAAGTACTACGACGCTACCTGGGTGAATGGCAGACGAATGGTTCACACGCCAGCGTTTCGTCGGCATGAACGCAAGTTCAAGTTGTATAAAGAAGCTTCGGGATGGATTAAAAAGTTGGCATCCTGAGATCTTGCACAAAAGCGAATATGCCGCCAGGGAATAATATCATGTCCGGTTGAACACTTATAATTAGGACTTACGCACTATACGCTCTTGAGCATCCTGTGTATAAAGGAATTCGGTCGTTTCATCTCGTAGAATTGACCACATGGTAAGGGCGGGGGAAAGACTATCTACATTATTGTGATTTTGACCGAATTTCAGAGATTACCGAGGTAGCAGGAAACTGCTTTTGAAATGATTCGGCTAGCGAGGCATTCATTCTTCTCAGTATCTTGCGAAACTTTTCAATTTCTTGAAGTGTTAGGTCAAATTCCGCTAAGTCAATTATTGCTTCAGCTTGAACCACAACAATATCATCATTGTCAGAAATTTGCACGGCAATTAGGAGGTCTTCGACAGCAACCAGATTCTTTGAAAAATTTTCCATAATTTTGGTAGGTATATTAGGTAAAAAGCTTTTTAGTTAAAGGAGTATTTATTTAATTAAGTCCAGCTAGTTGGGCAACAGCTATCACTAATTCAGTTGGGTCAACGGGTTTACGTAGGTAAATTTGAAATCCTGCCTCAGTTATTGCCTCTATATTAGTGCCTGTAAATGCAATGGCTGGGATTTTTCCTCCTTCCTCAGCTGCCAAGGTTCTGATTTGGCTAATTAGCCAAAAGCCGTCCTTGTCTGGCATACTGATATCAGTTATCAGAATAGCTGGTTTAACCAGTGTAAATATTTCTAAAGCCTCAACGGCTGAAGCTGCTGCTACCACCTCTGCGCCATACTCTTGGAGCAAGAACTCGATGAAGTCTCGGTTATCTGAATTGTCATCGACTACAAGCACCCGTAAGTCATTGAGTACCACTTCATCTTCAGTCATAATTTTGTCGGGTGCGTTAATCTAAACCTCCAGAGGACGCCTTCCTAAACAGAAGTATAACACACTGCTAGAGCCAATTCCCCACCAGCACAAAGGGTGCCCAGAAATATGGACGTTTTTCCTTAGCAAAAACATCTAGTGCAAGGAGTCAGGAGTCAGGAGACAGAAGTCAGG
>CAZZXJ010000213.1:0-9581 GCA_964657905.1 uncultured Stigonema sp. | reverse complement strand
TGGCTTTTTTCTCTAAGTAATTTCCGGTTGTGACAGTTGGGGTGCGGAAGGTGGGCTCAAACCATTCACCAGAGAAACCGTAGCGATTGGTTTTTGGATTCTTATCCGTTTCTTTATTAATCCGAATTTTAGTTCTACCGCCGTCCACGGCAATTACAACTCGTTGGTCTTTAAGAATATTACCAGTAGGTAAATTACCTAATTGATAATTCAAAATTTTTGAGAGGCGCAAATTAATTCCAATTTTACCAAATTTATATGTCAGCCGTTCTATACGTTTGAGACTAATATTAATTCCCCAATCCATTAAGATTGTACATGCAGCTTCAAAGGAACTTGCAATAACACCATACTGAGCAATTTTTGACCAGACTAATGGAGTTAAATTTTCTTCCATTCCTAACCATTTCAAAAAAGGACAAAAACCCTGAAGTGGAGATTTCTTTTTATTCTTTCGGTTTTTATCTCTATTAACAACGTATGGTAAAATTAAAGTAACTAACACATTTGCGACTGTTAATATTTGTCGTTTTCTATAACCATGTCTTTGTGTTTTTGATTGCCACCATCCTTGAGTTTGAGCCATTGCTGTATCAAGAGCGTCTTGAGATTGTGAAAGATTATACAGTAAGATAGCAATACATTGACCAGCTAAAATAAGTGCCACATCTCTGATTTTTTCTTCTCTATCTTTAATAACTCGCCCATTCCATTCCTTGACATCAGTGATTTCTAGAAGTTTCGTAACATTTTCTTGAAAATCGAACAATGATTTGGTTAAATCTAAATTTGCATATATGTTTTTTTCATAAAGGTTGGAACTCCCGAACGCAAAAAATATTGTTACGTGGGAATCCTACCTTTTTTATGACACTGAAATCGAGTAGAGATAGTAAATATTTTAATGTAGAGAAATTCATGGTTATGGAAATGATAAAAGATGGAGAAGGCGAGCTTTGCTCGCCTTCTCCATCTTATTTGATTATCATTATCAATAAAAAATTTTCGGAAATATTTTAAGTATTTACTACTAGATTTTGTGTGATAAATATTTTTTTAGACTGAGAAGCGGGTGGTGGCGATCGCCCATTTTTGGATCCACCTCACAAAATCGCATTGCTCCCTTGTTGTAGTCAGGTTTAAAAAATCTGATTGCCAGAATTGTCCATCACTCTAAGATTGTACGAAAGATAAAACTGGCGTTCGCAGCTTAACTCAGATCTTGCACCATTCTCAATAAGGCGAGAGAAACCAGGTTTATAAACGATAAATTAAGGGTTTTAGCTTTACTGATTTGCAAGAAACCCGGTTTCTGATGGTGGTGCAAGATGTAAGTTAACCTTACGTCCGAAAGAATTGCAAGAAGCTCGAGAGTGAAGCTTGAGCGCGGCAACACACGTCTGAATTTAATGAGCATTGCTACCAGCTTTACCTAAATGTTTATATTTAGTATACTTTCCTTTGATTTTCGTAGGAAAGATCGCCTCATTTGCTTGTAGCTTATAGTATCAGTATTTACCCCTTTTTCCTTTGGCTAAGTACCGCACTATCCAACATCCAGGTGGTGCAACCAAGCCAGTGGCTTGAAGCACCAATCTTAACACCCATCAATCGGCAGCGCTTTACAAAACCTTCAAACAGCAAGAAGCTCGCCGCCTGCTGGAACGCTTGGAAATTCACCACACCCCAAAACATGGCTCGTGGCTCAATATGGCGGAAATTGAACTCGCCGCCCTAACCCGCCAATGTCTCGATCGCCACATACCAGCACGACCTTTTTGGCGTTCGGGTATTGCACATCAAGGAGATGTTTTATCTGCTGAGCCCAATCGGTCATGGTGCGTTGTTCATGAGCAGAAACATTGCGAATTCCTGCTTTTGGCTCACAAAACATGAAGATACTGGCGGTGCCATTGCGCTCGTACTCGGAATCGTATCATTCGGGTTTTCCAGGTTCCATCGGCAGTGGCGTGCGTGTTTCCTTGACGAGCTGTACTGGTTGTTCACATCCATGCAGACTACGGAAAAATCGACCTCGTAAGGACGGTGATATACCTCTAATATCAAATCCGTTGGTATCGGAATGATTCGTCATTTCTCTTGCTCTTGTATACAGAGCGTCTCTGCGGTTTTTTAATTGTTCAGATGCTACCGGATTTGATATAACACGTCTTCCATTGCGGCTACGAATTCCGCATCCTGCTCCGGCGGAATAACCCAGCATTCTCGTAAATGAGGTTTAAGTTCGTTTTTTTTAGAACCTCATGCACCGTATTGGCTGTACAATGTGGCACAATCTTTAGTTCCACTACGCGGTCATCCAAATCCAAAGCGGAAGACTCTGAAATTTTTCGCTCTCCTACATATACTGCTCAACCCAACTGTGGTCAAAGATTGATTCATAAATACAGTTATTGACCCTGAGAAAACCTTGTTGCTTGACCACTAACCCTGACAATAGCAATTCCCTTTCTTCTGGACTGTCAACGGCAACAACTTCTCGCTGATGTAAAACTTGTCGGTAGAGTTTTAGTAGCCGAACAGATTTTTTACTCTTGAGGAGGCGATCGCGGATGGTTCTCAAATGCTCTGGTTCATCTTGTGATTCCCAATTCTCTATTACATTCGTCCGCACTAAGTTCTCAATCCACTTGGCTTCGCCGTTGGGGGGAATGGGCGAAGAAGTATTGCGGATGAGCTTGCAAAGCTTTTGGGTCAAAAAAGGCTGGCCGTTCGTCCAGGCTAACATTTCTTTTAGCAACGTTTGTGGGTTGCTCACTTTTTCTGCCAATCCTTGAAGCAACGGTTGAGTTTCATGCTCTTTAAAGCCCTCTAATTGAACGGAATGACCTATGTTAAAGGGGGTTATCTGGATGTCGGAAATTAAATCCGAAGGGGTGGCGACGCCAAAGAGAGCAAAAGTCAAACGCCGATACTTGGGATTAAGACTGCGCTGGTTATAGCAGGAACGAATCAGGGTAAAAAAGTCATTGACTGGGAAATTTAAGCCCAGAACGCTATCAATTTCATCGATAAAAATGACCACTTGTTTTGAGGGAGTACCATCTTCTACACCGACTTCAACCAGTAGGACTTCTTCGATAAATTCGCTTAACTGCTGAACTGGAGAAAGATCTTCTCGCTCTTGCCACCAGGTTTTTAGGTTAACCTTTCCTCGCAAATCAAAACGTCGCCCTAGCTCGAAGGCCACTCCTTTATACCATTGCTTAGGAGTAACGTTTTCACTACCAATGCGGGTTATATCGATCGGTGCACAACAAACCCCCTCGTGCTGGAGATGATTGATCATGCGTACCATGAGGCTGGACTTGCCCATCTGCCGGGGATTGAGAACATAGCAAAACTCCCGGCGTTTCAAGGCTTTGTAGAGGTAACGATCTGCAGAGCGCACAATATAGGTGGGAGCATCCATAGGCAAGCTCCCACCAACTTGATAGTCAAAGGTGGCAGATTGTTCGGTACTTCTGAGTAGCTCGTTTTCAAAGAGTAGTTCCAATTGGGTGGCTTTGAGAATTTCTAGGGTTTTTGACAGTTCTAGGGTGCGCTCTGAGACTTTTTGTTCCAGAGTCCGGCTATAATTTTCTAGCTCATCTTTAGCTCGTTCTAGAGCAAGATTTTTAAAGGTTAGTTCTTGGGTAAACCGAACCCGGTCGGCTTCGGCTTGTTTGCGTTGGGTGATATCCTGAAAGGTAGCGATCGCATAGACAATTTGACCCTTCTCATCGTAAACAGGGGTGGCTGATACTTCTAAAGGAATTGTTTTATCAACTTGGTGAATCTCTATATCATCCGTAGTCGTACTTTCGCCATTTAAGGCTCGTACAATGGGTTGTTGTTGAGTCGGGTATAATTGGTCTGTCCCTGATAAATAAGTCTGATAGGTTTCGGTCAATCGATCAGTTGTGGCTCCAGTTACGATTCCCTTGCCAAGGATTAGCTGGGCAACCTGATTTGCATAGTAGGGTTTGCCCTTAGCATTAAGTGCAAAGACACCTATGGGCATAGCTTCTAAAAATTGAGCTAATCTTTTCTCGTTCTCACATAGTGCAACATAAAGTTGAGTATTTTGAAGAGAAATTGCGGCTTGAGAAGATAGGAGTTTTAGAACTTCTAGGCGTTCAGGTGTAAAGGCACCAGTAGTCAGATTGTTTTCCAGATATAAGATACCGTTAAGCTTGCCTTGATTGAGTAAGGGTGTGCAAAGAACGGATTTAGGTTGGGTGGCGACAATATATGGATCACAAATAAATTGTCCCTCATGGGCAGCATCATTTAAGACTAAACTTTCCTGGATACGGGCGACATAGTTGATGATAGAAACCGACAGGAGAGGAATCTGGCGGTCAACATCTACTGAGTCGATTGGAATTGATTGCAATATATGCACATCATTGGAATCCAGGATTCCTTCTGCTTCGATGACCCAATTACCTTCCTTTTCAAGAATCAAAAGCCCTTTTTGAGCGCCAGCATTTTCGATCGCAATTTGCATCAACTTTCCAATCAGGTTCTCGAACACGAGCTCGCCTGAGATCACCTGCGATGCCTTCATAACGGTTGTTAGATCGAGTGTTTCAAGCAAACGATTAGAAGTTGTTGCCGATGCGGTCGTTCTTGTTATCAGGTTTCTTGCCGATGAACTTGAAGAAAACCACTGAGGGTATGTTGCCTCTAGAAACTCGACTTTACGCTTTGCCCCCCAAATCTGGTAGCCTTGGCAAGCTTTTCTCATGTAAAGTTGGGCAAAATCCTCTTTTCCTCGTTCCAACCAAAACTTTGCTGCAAGTTCATTAGCCAGAGCTTCGTTTTGGATAAACTCATTTTCTCTAGCAGACTCAATGGCTTGGTCATATAAATCCATTGCCTGATGCCACTGACCAGAAATACGAGTCATTTCTGCCGCTACTAAAAGATATTTATGTAGAAAATTTTCAGGACAGTTATCTGCCCACTCTTTCATACGCTGTTGATTCGCCTCAAGTTGTTGCCAGTATCTTTCTTGTTCCTCTAATGAAACTTGATGGTGGAGAGCAATTAGCGTTAGTGAGTAATAAAAATTATGTTTGGCAATTGAGATAGTGCCCGGAATGTAGTCAAACCATTTGCCTGCTTGCTTTAAAAGGCTTAAATCAATCGGTTGATTATATAGGTAGAGAACCTCAGCTTTAAAGATGTAATAAAAGCAGATTGCTGCAAGTGTTTTATCTTTTTGGCAATTCTCTAAAAATTGGGCTTCCTTTATCTCTTCAATATCAAAACAAGATTTATTTTGAGTAATATCCACTAAATTTTGAATCAAAATTTTAGCACTTAATATACAATTAACTGCCCATTGATTCTGACTTTCTTGACTGAACAATAAACTACGTTCAACTTCCTGTAGAAGAAGATATAAATTTTTACCTTGATAAATAAGATTGTACAAGTTATAAGTTAAACTATAGCCAGTAGATTGCAGATCGCCACATTGAAGTCCCGCGTCGATCCCTTCAAGATTAACTCTCTCAGAGAGCTTAATATGCTTTAACCAAGGCATTATCATACAGGCGTGAAGTTGATGCGTTCCAATTTTTGAACTTAAATCATTATATTTATCAGCTAGTTTGACGCTGAGACAGCCATGTTGATAAGCCAAGTGATGCTTGTGCAGCACGTGAGCATTGATCACTCCGAAGCAGGCATAACCTACCGGAGATTTTTCCATATGACCATATTTGATATTTAGATTGACCAATTTAGTCGCAACGATATACATTAGGACTGGATTGAAAATCCAAACTGTTGGCAGGATACGATGTAATATTTTAAAGGCAGCCCTTTTCTCTGGGATTACCATTTCTGGGCAGTTATATAATAAGCTAACTTCCTGTCTCCCCAAATTCTGTTGATATTCTGCAAGCTCAGCTTCAAATGCTGCTTCTAAGCTCTCTGTAGGTAAATCAATTCCCAACGTTCTAAGTGCTGTTTTACCCAAATTAATTGCCTCGATTATTTTTCCTAACAGAGTATATTGCATAATCTGTAAGTAATAGAATTCTGTACGATCAAGAGGTGATTTTGCTTGCCTGAGTGCCATCTCGATCAGGAACTGGGATCGTTCAATATTTCCGTTGAGATACTCAACCTCTGCAAGTTCTTTATAAAGGTTGAGAGACATTTCATAGTTGTCTTTCCAGATATCTCCTGGAAACTCATTTTCAGCTATAACTAAGTAATTTCTGGATGCAGTATAAGCCGTCGCTTCCTTTGCTTTTCTGCCAGCTTGTAAGTTTAATTCTGCTAGCACTATTTTTTCATCTTCGCTCTCAATTAATGCTCGTCCTTCATTAAGATGATCTATCAAGGTAAAGATTTTTTCTTCACGTACTTCTTCATTAATGTTAGCAAGTAAAAGCCTGCCTATCTGGAGGTGAACTGCTTTTTTTTGCTCGTCATCAATCAGTGCATAAGCAGCCTGTTGTACTCGGTCATGCAGAAATTTGTAATCTTGGATCAATAGTGCAGACTTGATCGGTGCTTCTGAAGTTGTTTCCAGTGCAGAAATGGGTTGAATCGCTCCTGATTGAATTGCTGGCAAGAGATCTCTAAAGGTTTCGGGAGCCGATTTTTCGTAGATAATTAAGAGTGTACTGAGGTCAAAACTGTTTCCAATACAAGCGGCTAGGCGCAGTGCTTTCTGAGTCGTTTCAGGAAGTTTTCTAAACTTTCCCACCATTAAATCCACTACATTTTCTGTGATACCCAGCGCTTCAATCTGAGTAATATCCCACTGCCAGCGCTTTTGCTGTCGATCAAAAGTTAGAAGATTTTCGTGGTAAATTGTTTTGAGAAATTCATTGATGAAAAAAGGATTTCCTGAAGTCTTCTTAAAGACCAATTCTGCTAGAGAAGTGACGGTTTCTCGATTACAGTAGAGGGTGTCTACAAGCAGCTGAATAATCTCGTCGATCTTCAAGGGGTTCAGAACGATGCTGTTGATTATCGTTCCTTGCTCCCTCAAACGATTGATCGTTATCATTGTGAGGTGATTGGGACTTACTTCATTGTCACGATAGGCACTAAGCAAAAGCATATACCCCGTATTATTTTTGGTTATCATCAGCTCAATTAGCTTTAGGCTGGCAGAGTCAGCCCATTGCAAGTCGTCTATGAAGATAACTAGGGGGTGAGATCGTTGACAAAGGACTCTAATAAACTGTAGGAATACTGCATTGAAGCGATTTTGTGCCTCAGTTGGTTCCAGTCGTTGCACTGGAGGTTGAGAACCAATAATCTGTTCGATTTCCGGAATGAGATCGATTATCACTTGACCTTTACCATCGAAAGCGACGAGAAGATTTTCACGCCATTGAACCACCTGAGCTTCACTTTCAGTGAGCAGTTGTCTTACTATAACTTTAAATGCAGAGATAACCGCAGAATAAGGAATGTTTCGTTTGAACTGGTCAAATTTTCCAGAAATGAAGTAACCGTGCTGCTGGGTAATGGGTTTATAAAGTTCCTGAATTAGCGCAGATTTGCCAATGCCAGAGTAACCGCTAACCAGCGTCATTTCGACGTGCTTATGCTGTGGTTCACATTCAGCAACACGTTTAAATGTTGAGCGTAAAGATTCTATTTCAGTTTCTCGACCGTAAAGTGTTTGCGAAATTTTTAATTGATCGGGAATGTCGTCACGAGCTAGCGGAAACTCTGAAATCTTCCCAGTCTGCTGTAGCTGTTTTAGACATTCTTCTAAATCTGCTTTTATCCGCAATGCACTCTGATATCGCTCCTCAGCCATTTTTGCTAACAACTTCATGACAATATTAGAAACAGCTTGCGGAATTTCTGAATTAACTTTGTGAGGAGAAACGGGTTGTTTGGCAATGTGACAGTGAACTAATTCCAGAGCATCATTGGTTTCAAACGGTAGCCTGTGAGTGAGTATCTCGTAGAAAGTTACACCGAGGGAGTAAAAATCAGTCCTGTAATCAAGTATCCTATTCATTCTGCCAGTTTGTTCTGGCGACATATAGGCTAACGTTCCTTCCAGAACACTTGGACTTTTAATCGTCGGATTTTCACGGGTAAAAGTGGTCGAGATACCGAAATCAATAATTCTGAGTTGTTCAGTTTGTGGATTATAAACGATATTAGAAAGACTGATATCTTTGTGAATAACATTAGTCGCATGAATTTCACTAAGCGTCTCAGCAATCTGAATGGCAATAAGGAGAAATTCTGAGAGCGTAAACTTTTTAAATCCCATCAGAATGTCTAAGGATATACCCCCAAAATCCTCTAGAACTATTGCAAGTGTGTTTCCATAGGGCAATAAATTATAGACTTTGATCGCTCCATCGATTTCTAAATTACGGGTAATTTCGTACTCCTGTTTGTATCGAGTCAACTCTGAAGGGGTCGGGTAATCTTCTTTAAGAACTTTGAGAATAACAGGTCTATCGCTGAAGTTAGCGACAGCTCGATAGACTAATGAATTGGCACTTTCGTAAATCTTGGAGATAATTTGATAATCGGCAATAGCATTCATCACTAAGACTTATCCAAAACAACACTCTGCTTATCATTTGCTCGAGCGCAAATCATTCAGAAGATTCTGCTGATTAACTAAAAGATATTAACAGTGTTAGCTCAACTTATACGCTTCTAATAATGGTACATTATAAAGCTTAGTACAGAATTTGGCGTTGCATAAATGCGGGATGAATCAGCTAAATACTGATATTTTTTTATACTTTATGTAGCTTAGTAGTAATCTAACTGAGCGTTTAAGCATATCTACTGATTTAGAGTAGCACAATGTTTTTCGGTGTAGACGTTCCAGATAATGGCGTAAACGTGTATTTTCACCTTCGACTCTGGTCATATAGGGGTATAATCGAAAACAATCTGGTGCGTTGGGTTACTCAAAAAAGCAGCACGAGATTTCATTGATTTGAGGATACCACTTTTACCTTTAATCTGGACTTTAGACTAAATGAAATACAGTAAGAGAAAAAATAGAACAATAGTACTAACCCAAGTTGCTAGTTACTGGACTTTGGACTAACGAGGTAGAAAAAGGCAGTCAGTAAGGCACCACTCGTGAGAGGTTAGAGTGATTGCACTTTTGTCAAGAGGGTGCGGGAAAAGGGGATAAATCTAGCTTGGAGACTGGCTTTCGGAGATATTTAACCACGCCTAAGTCTTGATTCTCAGGGGCGGCAAAGTATTTAATCGGGTCATCCGCGTTACCTTGATCGTAAGCGACACTAAAATGGTATAAACCTCGATAAATCATCTCCAAAGAAATGCGGTCAAATGGTAGAGATAATTCATCGGCAACAGCATCTCCTAAATCAACTAATACTGCGCCCGCGACAAGTAATGGAACAGAAACGTACGCTAAGCCTAGAAGCGTTGTAATGTAAAGCTTCTGAAAAGCATAAGCGTGTGTGAGAGTATAGTTTGATATTTTGAACCCAACAGCGCTATTTCTTTTGGTCACGTCGCCGTCGCCATGCCCGTAGTTCGGTGTCGGCAGCAGCATCGGACTCTTCGGCGTAGCGTAAGGTCGT
>CAZZXJ010000212.1:0-9645 GCA_964657905.1 uncultured Stigonema sp. | reverse complement strand
TAATAGTTAACAATGCCCCTCGCAGTAACTCGCCTTTGCTGTAACGAGAGTGGATAATCCCAGAGGTGACATTAGTTTTGGACTGGCGCAGGCGTTTGAGCAGAGCAATCTGGATGAAGCCTAGGGGTACAATTGTGCCATTGCGCAACTGTACCGAGCGCTGCAATACAGGATCGCCATCTAAAAGTTTTTGGTGATCGGTGATTTGCAGAACTAAATCCCGTATGAGGTAGAATTCGTGAGCAATTTGTTCAAAAAGCTTCTCAAAGCGCGGTTTGTCTTCAGGAGTTGACAACTCCTGGACATATTGCTGTGCCATCTGCAAGTCTACTTTTGCCAAGGTCATTTCTGCCTTAGAAATCACCATCTTGAAAAAAGGCCACTTAACATAAAAATAGCGCAGCAGTTTCATGTGTTCTTCTGGTTCTTCGTTCACAAATTCTTGCAAAGCTGTGCCGAAACCGTACCAAGAAGGTAGTAAAAACCGGGTTTGCGTCCAACTAAATACCCAAGGAATTGCCCGTAGACTGCTTAAATCTTTTTTACCAGATGGACGACGAGCTGGACGGGAGCTAATTTGCAGCTGACTAATTTCCTCTATGGGGGTAACTTGATGGAAGAAGTCAATAAAATCGGGCTGTTCGTAGATCAGGGCGCGGTAGTGAACACGCGATCGCGCTGCTATCTCTTCCATAATCTCATTCCAAGGTTCGATATCATCAAACCCAGTCCGCAGCAAACTAGCTTGAATAACAGCAGTGGTGATAGTTTCCAGATTGTACAAAGCCAAGTCCCGCAAGGAGTATTTGGAAGCTAAAACTTCTCCTTGTTCGGTGATTTTGATCCGCCCATTAATACTGTGACCAGGCTGAGCCAAAATAGCTTCATAAGATGGACCACCGCCTCGCCCTACAGAACCACCACGTCCGTGGAAAATCCGCAGAGTCACGCCATACTTTTCGGCTATTCCCTGGAGAGATTTTTGGGCTTTATGAATTTCCCAGTTACTGCTTAAAAAACCAGAGTCTTTGTTGCTGTCAGAGTACCCCAGCATTACCTCTTGTAAGTTAGGGGTCAGAGATGAGGGGGAAGAGGGGGGGATGGGGAGATGGGGAGTGGGGGGAGATGTTGCTCCCTTATATTCGCGATCTCCCTCATCTTTTCTATCTCCCCCGACTTCCCCTACTTTGACTGCTGCGAAACCTCCTGCTAGCAAAGCACGATATAGGGGTAGTTCAAATAGCTGCTGCATCACGCTTTCTGAGCGTTGCAAATCTTCCACCGTTTCAAATAGAGGAACTACCTGGATAGTGCCAACAGCGGTACCTGGGTCATAAAGTCCTGCTTCCTTTGCCAGTAGCAACACTTCCAGTACGTCGCTCACTTGACGACACATACTAATAACGTAAGTTTGGCAAATGTTTGGATCAAACTCTTGTTGCAGCGATCGTATTACCCTGAAGGTTTCGATCACATCGTTAGTTTGATCGGAAAATGGCAGTTGGGCAGGAATTAATGGACGCCTAGTTTGCAGTTCTGCTACTAGCCAAGCGACTCGCTCTGTTTCAGATAATTCGTTGTAAGGTCGGGTTAAAACTCCCAGATATTCCAAAATCTCATTTAGAGTATCTGAATGGCGGGATGATTCTTGGCGGATATCCAATTGGGTCAGGTTAAATCCAAAAATTTCTACCTGACAGATGAGATTTTCTAGTTCCTTACAGCTTAAACCTGTTTCTGTCAAGTTGTGTTCAATCAGCTGCAGTTCTGCTAAAAACTCGGCTCCTGATCGATAGATTGGGGTGTTGTCGCTTTTTAGTATTTCCCGATTATACAAAGTCAGATTGCGATCGCGGGTATTTTCCAGCCGCTTGAGTACATAAGAAAGCTTGAGCCGATAAGGTTCTTGCCGATAACGCAGAGCCAGATCATCGTAGACTTGACTTAACTGAGACTGCTCCAGTTCTAAGGATTCCAGCAAATCTGGTAAAATATCGCTCCAGTGCAGGGACAAACTCAACAAGTTAATCAGCCGTTTAACCGACACGATATACTTGGACAACACCATATTGCGTTGATAGCATGCTGTCTCCCAAGTGATTGCTGGTGTAACCGATGGATTACCATCCCTATCTGCACCTACCCAAGAGCCAAATTTACAGAAGTTTTTGCTTGGCGGTTCTAGCCAAGGAAAGGTGCTAGCTAAACTGTGCTTGAAGCGTTTATAAAGGTAGGGGATACTATCAAACAAGACTTCTTGGAAATAGTGCAGAGCATAGTCTACCTCATCCAGCACCGAGGGTTTGAACTGGTGAAGTTCGTCCGTACGCCACCACAGGCGGATATCTTCTAACAATTGCTCGCGTATTTCTTCTGCTTCCCAAGATTTTCCACCTTGTGTACGCTTTTCCACTACCTCAAGTTGTTGTAAGAGTTGAACCACTTGTCGCTGTTTATCGCGGATGGTATGCCGAACAATTTCCGTTGGGTGAGCTGTGAACACTAACTGCACATCTAACTGTGTAATTAGACGTTGAATTTGTTGGGGTGGTACGTTTAGTTTGTATAACTTAGGAAACAAAGCAGCAAAAGTACCTTGTTGTTTTCCGCTTGAGTTTGCCTGCCAACTCTTTACCAGCAATTCTGCACCCAGTCCGCTGTTAATAGGGGCTTCGGCTTCTTCTTGGTATGATGAAGTCACCAGATTTGGTATTTCCTGATCTCCTGATTCTGTTGCTGCCCCATAGCGAGTCAATTGCTGCCGTTGTTCGTAGTCCTGTTCTATGATATTAATCAACTGGAAATACAGAGCGAAAGCACGAGCAGCTCGTATTGCTTCATTGATATTAAGTTGTTCAATCAACTTAAACACAGAGGAAGCATGGTCATTAATTGCTTGACCTTCTGGTGAACACAGATCCCGTAGTTGTCGCAGGAGATCCACCATTTTTTGACCGCATTCTTGCCGGAGAACCGACTCCCAAAGTTCCTCAACTACCTGCAAGCGATGGCGCAAAAATAAATCGGAGGCAGGGTAGATATTCACAGCCTGAGCAAAAGAGTATAAAAGGGAACTCATATCATCTGTTTTAGTAAAGCCAATGACTGTTGACAATTTTAGATTTTGTCTTTAACTCTTATGGAAATGCCACTGAATTATTCACGTTAGAATGTATATTTCCTAACTTCTGTTTAATTCGTTGTTCTCAGGAAAGTCAAGGATGGGTAAGCGATCGCCCCGAAACAATTCTTCACTAGCTTCCCCGATCGCCTGTAAGGTTTCGACAGTGGCTTTTTCTGCAATCAGGAGCAGTAGGATAGACGCTGTACCAACTTGTAAGAGGAAAAATTGGGGAATGGTAAATAACACCAGATTTAATCCGGTATCGGATGAAGGTTGGGAAGTGGCATGGGGCATAGGTAATTCTTGGTTGTTGGATGATGGGAAACGCAAAACAAGGGCAAAGGAGAAAAAGCAGAAGCTTGCAACTATACAAAACTATCTTTGCTGATTTTGCCAGTTCAGAAGGTAACAAAAATGTTAAAAAAATTTCTTAGTGTGATGGCTCTATGGTTCTAGTTTACAAGCTATTAGGGAATGAGCAATGGAAAATGAGTTTGTTATTTGTTATTTGTTGGTGGTTGCTTGGTTATACAACCAACCAAATACCAACTAAAAACCACCAACAATTCCCTATGACGCCAGATGCTTCAACGCGGGGAACCCGCGCAACGCACTGGCTCCCCCATGCCCCAAAACCAGCTTCCTGTAAAGTCAACTTCCCATGA
The DNA here is from genome assembly GCA_964657905.1 of uncultured Stigonema sp. Classification (GTDB taxonomy): domain Bacteria; phylum Cyanobacteriota; class Cyanobacteriia; order Cyanobacteriales; family Nostocaceae; genus Stigonema. Next base: position 5,856 of record CAZZXJ010000212.1, on the reverse strand, counting down.
AAACCGTATTACCAGATAGCCAGCAATCCTTAGTGCAGTGGGTAAGTCAAGCGACAGGAATTAGCACTTTCGGGGTGAAAGTCCGGTTGCAGGGAAACGACCTACATATTCTTTGTGAAGGTTCAGAATGTCCTCAACGATGGCGGACTCTGTCAGACCTGCTGCAAGCACTACAGCAAACAAATTTGGATGACTTAACAAGCAGCGAGCAAATCTCAATATATCAAGTATTTGTCTACGGTCGGAAAAAAGGTGAAAAGAAACCCAAATGGTGTCATCGGGTTTACTTGAATCAACTGGAACGGCATCTGGAGCTAGTGGTTCAAGCTCTCAGAGAAGAGGCTGAAAAATCACAAAAATCTGGTGGGGCGCTGATTGTCTCTAATGAGAGTTGGGCACGTCAGGGACATCCAGATGCGATCGCTCGCTATCTCAGTGAAACGCTAAGTACCTTAGGTGTGTCGGTAGAGGTAAAGGTCAAGAGGCACTCGCCAACGTTAAATAGTCGCCTGTGGATTTTTTGTCAGTCTAGTTATAGCCCCGATCCCTCATTAATTGCAGAATCTGTAACCCAGAAGTTGCGTGACCTTAAGCTTTCTGCCTACCAGGATGCGGTGATTGCTTATCAAGTTAGTGGCGAGAGTACACCTGAGTGGCTTTTTCGAGTAGATTTGACACTACCAGAGGTGATGCTCAAAGAATGGGCGCGTTGGGGGGATGTGCAAGCGATCGCACGGTTGTTAACTGAAGGATTGTCAGAGTCTAAAGTGGCAGTAGAGTCAACTCTCAAAGAATCAACGCTACATATATTTTGTACCCCGGCTTTTGACCCATTAGGAACCGCCCCAGTACCAGACAAGGCAATGTGCTTGGACGTGATTACACCACAATTGCAAGCGATCGCCCCCCAAGGCATTCTTTGCGCCACCGTATACGGACAAAAAACAGGCGATGACCAACCAGGTTGGATTGATTGGTTGTCTTTACCTGCGAGCGTTCACCCAGCTTTGGCAACATCACCGCTTGAGTTGGCGACTTCTGGCGATGAACCCGCGATCATCTTTTTGCTTGAGCGTTTACTCAACCCTGACCTAGATTCGCGTTTGGTTACAGGAGGTATTCGCATACTCCTGCTGCGCAGAGGGGATTTGTTACACATTATGTGTGATGCTCCTGTTTGTCCAGGACGCAAACAATTTGCCCCCAAAGTCACTAATTTTTTACACCAATTAAAAATTCCAGGGATTGCGGGGGTGCGTGTCTATGGTCGTCGTGCTGGTAATAAGGAACCTTTTTGGCACTACGGCATCGATTTTGAGCATCGCCAACATTTAGTACCAGAAGCTACTCCAGAATTTGCCGCCACTTCTGCCCACGTTCGTCAGCTTCTACCCTCTGATACTAATGAACCTGTGCTGCGTTCGGACTTAACTACTGAGGAAATTCATAGTTTTGTCATCGGAGTGGCTCACCATTGGACAACAACAGTCAGGAAGTTTCTTTTGGGAACGCAGCTATTTGTCGAAAACGAAAAGTCACTCCAAACAACCCCCATTCGTCAAAGTCGTTGGGTTGCTTTAGTCTGGGGTACGCTGGGGTTATTGCTCACCTTACAAATAGATTTGGTATTGGGTCAAATCATTGCTCGGACTACGCGTCCAACGCCAACTTTAATCAGTGTCTCTCCTAAATCATCTGCTACTCGTGGAACATCTTTGACAAATCAAGCAAGTCAGGATGAGAAAACTGCAATTGTTGGCAGCACTTCTGGTGAAAAATCCTCTGATAGTGATAGTTTTGTCTTCAATGCTTCTGGGTTTACACAAACAGATCCAAGCCAGACAGGAAATTTGGCTGCCGCACCACTAAAGCAAAAGGCAACCCCAACTGCTATTCTTTTAGCAGCGCGATCGCAGATACCAAGTTTTAATTCCAGGCAGTTAGAGGAGCAACTTGCATTATATAGACAGCGTCTGGCACAAACTGGTAGACCCCCAGATATATTGATTATTGGATCCTCCCGTGCCCTTAGAGGAGTAGATCCGGTAGCACTGTCTCAAGCTTTGGCGACTCAGGGTTATTCAAAAATCAACGTATTTAACTTTGGCATTAACGGTGCTACAGCCCAAGTTGTAGACTTTATCCTTCGCGTGGTTCTCAAGCCATCGGAACTACCGAAACTCATTCTTTGGGCAGATGGATCTCGTGCCTTTAACAGTGGTAGGGAAGATATTACCTTTAAAGCGATCGCCGCCTCACCTGGCTACAGACAGGCTTCGCCAAAAGCACTATCGACCACAAGTCATACTAAGGTTCTCCAAAGTTCAGCGTCAACAACTAAAGAGGAAAAGACAGAAAACAGTTACCAAACTTTTAATCAATGGTTCAATCAAGCGCTCGCTAGTGTTTCTCCTACATATCAAAAGCGTGACGATCTCAAGAATCTATTGAACCAACAACTGAAATCTGTGGCGAGGATTGGCGATTCTTCCCCAGTAGTCACCACAACAGTAAATCAAACAAATCCAGAAGAGGATGCTTCACTGCAAGCGGTTGACTTTGACGGATTCCTACCTTTGTCTATCCGCTTCCGACCAGCCATGTATTACCAAAAACACCCTAAAGTTTCTGGAGATTACGATAACGACTACAAATCTTTCCAACTCGCAGGGGAACAAGACGCAGCAATGCAAGCCGTGCTTGAATTCACCCAATCTCAGAAAATTGCGCTAGTGTTTGTCAACATGCCTCTTACCGCAGACTATTTAGATCCAGTACGCTCAAAATATGAGCAAGAATTTCAGCAATATATGTTGCGTCTGGCTAACCGCTCAAACTTTATTTACCGGGATCTAAACCAGATGTGGCCTACAGTCCACGACTACTTTTCTGACCCCAGCCACCTCAACCGTTATGGCGCATACGAAGTCTCAAAAAAGTTGGCTAATGACCCAATGATTCCTTGGCCCACAAAATGAATTATGAATTTATAATTCATAATTTTTTCCTATTGATTAACAAATGAACTTTATATCAATTGTATACGGTCTGTTCTTGCTAAGTGTGCTAGGAATTTACTGGTCAATGGCACAAGAGAGGTGGCGACTGTGGACGCTGTTGTTAGCCAGTTTAGTGTTTTATGCATCTTTCCAATTTCAGTATATTCCGCTACTGTTAGTACTTGTATTGATAAACTTTCGTTTAGGACTGGAGATTGGGGAAAACACCTCCTCAGAAGGCTATTTTGTGGACTGGCAGATTTCTGACCAAGAATGGCACTTTGCCCAGGCTGATTGGAACCGTCGCCGATTGAAGCTGTTGTGGCTGGGTGTGATTTTAAATGTTTTGCTGCTTTTAGGTTTCAAGTATCTGCCACCTTTACTAAAGTCTATTTTTCAAACGGACTTGACAAACTCAGCCACCGAATCTTTTAAATTGATAGCACCTTTGGGGATTTCATTTTTCACTTTTGAGTGCATTGCTTATTTAATTGATGTCTATCGCGGTGCGCCAGCCGCCAAGGAACTCCTGAAATTTGCAGCGTACAAATTTTTCTTTACGAAACTGATTTCAGGTCCGATTACTCGTTACCACAACCTAGCAAATCAATTTAACAATCTGCGCTTGCTTACTCCTGATACTGTGGCAGATGGACTGTGGTTGATTGGTAGAGGTGCAGTCAAAAAAGGTATTTTTGCCGACCATATAGGAATTTTTGTCGATTTGTGTTTTGGCAACTTACAGCGAGCGGGTAGTGTCGATTTATGGTTAGCAACATTTGCCTACGGCTTACAGTTGTATTTAGATTTCAACGGTTACGTAGACATCGCTCGTGGCAGTGCAATGCTCTTCGGCTTGATTTTGCCTGAAAATTTTGATTATCCCTACTTTAGCACTAGTATTGCTGACTTTTGGCGACGCTGGCACATGACTCTGGGAGATTGGTTGCGTAACTACATATACTTTCCTTTAGGTGGTTCCCGTCAAGGTTTGGATCGCACCTGCCTCAATTTAATGATTGTGATGCTTATTGCCGGTATTTGGCACGGAGCAGCATTAGGTTTTTTAGTCTGGGGCGCATTACACGGTTTAGCCTTGGTGGTGCATCGGCTCACTGATACTATGGGCGATCGCTTTGAGGATCTGGAAAACTTCTGGCAAAATCCCTTAGGCATAGTTTTAGCTTGGCTGCTGACGCAACTGATGGTTTTTACCTCTTGGATTTGGTTCCGTCTACCCAACCTCCAAGACTCTTCTACTGTTATTCAGCACCTTTGGGGTCATCCTGCGGATGTACAGTTTGCTCAAAAAGTCTATGTCGAAGCCTTGAATATAAGTCAATACCAAATGGCAATGCTCCTAGGCGCTCTAGCTACCTTCATGGCTGTTTTCTACGCCTTGAGCCGTACCCTAAATCTACAGTTTAACTGGCATCTCAAACTTGTCTTCGTGCCCCTATGTCTCTACGGTGTTTGGTTACTAGCTCCCGAAGGCAGTTTGCCTTATATCTACTTTGATTTCTAAGGAGTCAGGAGTCAGGAGTCGGAATGTTCACCTAGTTACCAGGCTGGAGCCTGGTGACTCCTTACTTTGAGGCTCTGCCTCTGATTTCTCTAACGGGAGGCAGAGCCTCCTGTTGGTCATTCCCTTGCAGAGCCAGGGAACGAGAGAACAGTATGTGTGGATAAGTTTCTCCTGACTCCCTTATATTATGTCCGCTTAATTACTTATAATAAAAGCACCCCACCCCTACCCCGGACCGCATGCGGTCCGGGGAGACAAAGCACAGCTTTGGCAGGGTGGGGTGGGATGTTCTGGGAATTATAAATGATTTACCGGACATGATATTACATAAGACGAGTTAATTGATTTGATAAAAAATAAATAGGAGTAATTGCTTATTTTAAGTAAATTTATGTTAATGTAATTAGTATAGGCAGACACTAATTCAGCCTAATTCATTTAAAAAGCTCATTGCAATCATAAAACAATGACCACAACCCTAGAAAGACGCAGTAGCGCCAACGTATGGGATCGGTTCTGTGAGTGGATTACCAGCACAGAAAACCGCCTTTACATCGGTTGGTTTGGCGTCCTCATGATCCCGACTCTGTTATCCGCCACCATCTGCTTCATCATCGCCTTCATCGCTGCTCCTCCCGTGGACATCGATGGTATCCGTGAGCCTGTAGCAGGTTCGTTGATTTACGGCAACAACATCATCTCAGGTGCAGTTGTTCCCAGTTCCAACGCCATCGGCTTACACTTCTACCCCATCTGGGAAGCAGCTTCCTTAGATGAGTGGTTGTACAACGGCGGTCCTTACCAGTTGGTAGTATTCCACTTCTTGATTGGTTGCTTCTGCTACTTAGGTCGTCAGTGGGAATTGTCTTACCGCTTGGGGATGCGTCCTTGGATCTGCGTAGCATACAGCGCTCCTTTGGCTTCAGCTACAGCAGTATTCTTGATTTACCCCATCGGACAAGGTTCCTTCTCTGATGGTATGCCTCTGGGAATCAGCGGTACATTCAACTTCATGTTGGTGTTCCAAGCTGAACACAATATCTTGATGCACCCCTTCCACATGTTGGGTGTAGCCGGTGTATTCGGTGGTTCACTGTTCTGTGCAATGCACGGTTCCTTGGTCACCTCTTCCTTGGTGCGTGAAACCACCGAAACCGAATCTCTGAACTACGGTTACAAGTTCGGTCAAGAAGAAGAAACCTACAACATTGTTGCCGCACACGGTTACTTTGGTCGTCTCATCTTCCAATACGCTTCGTTCAACAACAGCCGCAGCTTGCACTTCTTCCTAGCAGCATGGCCAGTCATCGGCATCTGGTTCACGGCACTGGG
>CAZZXJ010000211.1:0-9654 GCA_964657905.1 uncultured Stigonema sp. | reverse complement strand
CGAATTATTCGGTCATTCAAATGCCTAAAGCAAACAGACGCCTAATAAATACTAAGCTAAAACTATTACTGATAATTTGTCTAGTTGTTATCCTAATCGCTGCCGCTAAAATCTTTAATTTTCAAGGACTTTTGCAAACCTCATTAATTTGGGTCAAAAGTCTTGGCTTCTTTGGACCAATTGCATTCATAGCTATCTATACCCTAGCTACTGTGCTATTGATACCGGGTTTAATTGTGACTTTGGGTGGGGGCTTCCTCTATGGCGTGGTTTGGGGTTCAGTTTATGTCTTTATTGCTGCAACATTGGGTTCAATCTTGGCTTTCCTGATTGGACGCTACCTATGTCGGAGTTGGGTGACTCGGCAGATTCAGGGTAATGCTAAGTTCAAAGCAATTGATCAGGCAGTTGGCACAGAGGGATTCAAAATTGTCATATTAACTCGTCTTTCCCCCATCTTCCCATTTAATCTTCTCAATTACGCCTTTGGTATTACTCAAGTTTCCCTTAAAGACTATATTTTTGGTTCAATTGGTAAGATTCCAGGCATCGTGATGTACGTTTACATTGGTTCAGCTGGAGATCTGGTCATGATTGGGACGCCTCATCAGCCAACTAGCCCAGAAACCCAGATAGCAAAGTGGGTGATGTGGGTGGTGGGATTTGTTGCCACCGTTGCCTTAAGTGTCTATATAACACAAGTTGCGAAGAAAGCTTTAGACCAAAGTGTTGCTCAAGGAGAAATCAACCGTGACCGAATAATTCATAATTCGTAATTCGTAATTCGCAATTAAAAATTCCTAAATTAATTAATTAATAATTAATTCATTAAGGGTACAAGCCCCTAATTTTAATTATGAAAAAGAAAAAAAGTGATATCTTCTTTACTACAGAGCAAGTGCATTTATGCATGGGGACGCGCTTTTATGCGGTCGGCCACGAGCGAACCGCATTTTGGCTCGTAATAATTACGAGTTACGTTAGCGAAGCGTTAGCGAGGCACGAGCGTCATTATCAATTACGAATTATTTTGACACAACCAGGTAAAGCCATGACAAACAAACTGATAAACTTAGGCGTTGCTTTCAAGCTGATGGCATTAGCGCTACTTGCACTCTTCATCGCCCTTGTACTTGCTGATGTCCCAGCGATCGCTCAAGAATCTACTCATCATCAAGGGTTCAATCCCCAAGACATTTTGCGAAATGCCTTAACGTGGGTGAAGAACCTTGGTGCTATGGGGGCGATCGCGTTTATCGCTATCTATATTATTGCTACCGTAGCTTTTTTCCCAGGGTCAATCCTCACTTTGGGTGCTGGCTTCGTCTTTGGCGTCATCTTGGGTTCATTCTACGTCTTCATTGGTGCGACCATAGGAGCAACTGCCGCTTTCCTCGTAGGACGTTATTTGGCTAGGGGTTGGGTTGTCAAGAAAATCGAAGGTAACCCAAAATTCCGGGCGATTGACGAAGCTGTTGGGAAAGAAGGATTCAAAATTGTTTTGTTGACGCGACTCTCTCCGGCATTTCCTTTTAATTTGTTGAACTACGCCTATGGTGTCACAGGTGTTTCTCTTAAAGACTATTTCCTCGGCTCCATTGGCATGATTCCAGGAACAATCATGTACGTTTACCTCGGTTCCTTAGCTGGAAGTATCGCCACAATTGGTACGGAAAATCAAGCTACCGATGCCACTGTGCAGTGGGCAATTCGGATTATTGGTTTGATCGCCACCGTTGCAGTGACTGTTTATTTGACTCGTGTAGCCCGGAAAGCTTTAGAAGAGGTTAGTGGTTAGTGGTTAGTAGAACAACTATCAACTTTAAAAATTCGTAATTCGTAATTATTTTTCAGACGGGGATTTAAACCCTGACTGAAAAATGACCACGTGTAGACGTGGGGGTATCAAACCCGTTTTGAATTACGAATTACGAATTAGCAATTACGAATTATGATCAAAGGAGCTATGAATGTCAAATTCAGAATTTCAAAAAGTCACTGTCCCACCGATGGATGAGTATAACCAGACTTTGGTTTCCTATGTTCATCCACCCGATTGGGTCAATCCTAGACCGACTGAGCATTACGACTTGGTCGTGATTGGTGCTGGTACTGCCGGATTAGTTGTAGCAGCAGGTGCAGCAGGTCTTGGCTTGGGTTTGAAGGTTGCCTTGATTGAAAAGTACCTGATGGGTGGGGATTGCTTGAATATTGGTTGCGTGCCTTCTAAGTGCATCATCCGGTCTTCTCGCATTGTTGGCGAAATTAGGGAGGCAAGTGTTTTTGGGATTCACGTTCCAGAACATATCGAAGTTGATTTTCCCGCAGTTATGGAACGAATGCGCAGACTCAGAGCAGGTATCAGCCATCACGATTCTGCTCAACGCTTTCAAAATATTGGGGTCGATGTCTTCTTGGGTAACGGTCATTTTTCGAGTAACAACACTGTGAAAGTGGGCGATCAGACCCTTCGTTTTAAGAAAGCTGTGATTGCCACAGGTGCCAGAGCCATGCGTCCTCAGATTGAGGGGATTGAAAAGGCGGGTTATCTGACAAATGAGACAGTCTTTTCTCTCACCCAACGACCGCAACGTTTAGCTGTCATTGGTGGTGGTCCCATCGGTTGCGAATTGGCTCAGGCTTTTCGGCGCTTGGGTTGTGAGGTGGTACTATTCCATCGTGGTTCTCACATCCTCAATAAAGAGGATGGTGACGCTGCGGAAATTCTCCAGAACGTCTTGATTCAGGAAGGAATCCGTTTGGTACTCGGCTGCCAGATGAAGCATGTGGTCAAGACCAGTGAAGGCAAGACGCTTTACTTTAGCTGCAATGGCATCGATGAGTCAATTACAGTTGATGAAATCTTAGCGGGTGCGGGAAGAGTACCTAATGTGGAAGGTCTGAATTTAGAAGCAGTTGGAGTAGAGTACGACCAGCGAAAGGGGGTAAAAGTAAATGACTACCTCCAGACGACAAACCCCAAGATTTATGCAGCAGGTGATATCTGCATGAACTGGAAGTTTACCCATGCCGCTGATGCAGCAGCGCGGATTGTCATTAAGAATACCCTTTTTTCGCCTTTTGGCTGGGGACGCTCCAAGCTCAGTAGCCTCGTGATACCATGGACAACCTATACTGACCCAGAAATTGCTCATGTCGGCATGTATGAACACGAAGCCCAAGAAAAGGGTATTGATGTTAATACAATCAAAATTCCTTTCAGTAGTGTAGACAGGGCGATCGCAGATGGTGAAGAGGAAGGGTTTGTCAAAATATACCACAAGAAGGGGTCTGACCAAATTCTGGGAGCAACAATTGTCGCCCGCCATGCTGGTGAGATGATTAGTGAAGTGACAATGGCAATTGTTGGCAAGCTAGGTCTAAACACCCTCAGCAATGTCATTCATCCCTATCCAACTCAGGCTGAAGGCATCAAGAAGGCAGCGGATGCATATCGCCGTACACTTCTCACAGCGAAAACTAAACGACTGTTGGGATTGCTTGCAAAGCTCTCTTGACAACAGAGTAAGTTTATAAAAGTATGATTCGTCCCACAAAACTAGAATCCTTACTTACGGGTGTAACGATGCTTGACCCCTACAGGAAAATATTCCGGATCGCCGATTGGGGCTAAAGCCACTTGTGGCATTTGGTATTCTGAGGGAACGTAGTTAGCAAATTCGCTGTTAAGGCGCTTGAGTTGGGAGAGTATGGAGGATGCGATAATTTGCCTTTTTTCTTCACTACCCTCCACTAGGGGTGCTAACTCCACAACTACAGATAAAAATCGGTTCTTGTCTGCATCTTCGCGCACCTGCAACACAAACTTACCCGTCACCCATTCTCTAATCACTGGTTGCTCTAATCCCACCGTTACATTTTCTGGGTAGATATTCGCCCCAAAGTAGGAAACTGTAAAATTAGAGCGTCCAAAGACATAGACAAAAGGCAAGGAGCGAATTCCTCTCAGCCCCTGTAGAGAGGTTACATGTAACGTCTCTACAGCCGGCGAGTGCATTGCGTCATCCTGATTTTGCAACTCCGCGATCGCATCGAAACCCCATTCTGCCAAAAACTGGAGCATGGCATCGTAACTAATTATTCCCCCTGAATCCGAGATGTGATAACGCACCAAGGGGATACCATTGTCACCAGAAAATAACAATGTGCCATCTTTAACCTCAAAAAAGCGACTCAGGGGATCGTACTGTACCAGTGTGGGTAAACGAGATTCCCCGAACAAGGCACGCGCTGCATCTGGATGATTTGCCAAAAATCGCCGAATGCAGATACTTAAAGGCGTTTCATTGCCTAATACACCCGCATCAGCTGTACCATAAAGTGATGCCGAGTCATAGCAGGGATTTTGTGAACCAACCCGATCGCCTACCAAACTGCGCCATTCCTCACTGAACACCTCTCCTGCCATTACCAACTTAATCTGATATCGCTGCCACTCGATACCACGGGTAATGCCAGTATCAATAATATCTTTCAGGAATGGTGGGTATCCTAACAGAACAACTTGCTCAAAACAGGCAGCGCCGTGCGGGGGTTCCCCCCGTTGAGGCGACTGCCCTGACGAACCAAGTTCTTGCACAACTCGCAAGATTTCTTCTTTGTTGTTACCAGGAGTAATCACAGTGATGGGATAACCTTTGCTGGCAAGATAGCGACAGCAGTTGGTTGTGAACATTCCACCTACCCAGGTACCTAAAGAGAAACAAATGACAGCTAGGGTGCGTCTGGTATCAGCAGAAAAACTATCGTGAAATATCTGCTCAAAACGGGTGGCAATTTGCATTTCATCTGCAAAGAAACGGGGCCAAAATGTGGGTTTTCCCGTAGAACCTGAAGAAACAGCGATCATGTCACACGTTTCTAACTGACCGTAGCGGCACAAGTCAGCTAAAGGATGACGCAGCAGGTAATTTTCTTTGGTCACTAGGGGTAGTCTTTGGAAATCCTCAAAGTTTTGGTATTCAGTGGGGTTGATCGCCTGTTCTGCCAAGAAAGCTTTGTAAGCAGGTACAGTAGCAGCCACTTGGTGAAATAACGCCCTTGCTGCTGCTGAAGTATCAGTGTTTAGATGCTGTTGTAGTAGTGTTTCTAGGGGGGTGTGTAAAAAATCTGTAAATGCCTTAACTGATCGTTGCCGTTGTTCTTCAGAGTTCATAAGGCTTGTTGCTATAACCAATTTTAACTAATATTCTGAAAGAGAAGGTGAACCACCATTAGAGGTTGTTAGTATTTTAACCTTTGTGATCTCCCTCCACTCCCATACAGGCGGGGTGACCCCGCCCCTACCCACTCCCTTTGAAGAATTTGCGTAAATTGAATTTCTGGCGTTGTAGCAGTTAGTAAAAACCCTTTATTCATCCTTCAGCAACATGCACGTCTATTGCAGTAAACAACACAAAAATAATGAGAGTAACCGCTTTTGCAACCAGTGTGGTGAGCCGTTACCTCTTTGTGCTGGGCAAGTTGTGGATAAGCGCTATCGAATTGTACGTCTACTAGGGCAGGGTGGTTTTGGACGCACCTATTTAACTGAAGACATAAATCAATCGCATCAAAAGTGTGTGCTGAAGGAATTTGCACCCCAAGTAGAACAGGAGGATTTACAAAAAGCTAAAGAGTTATTTGAGCGAGAAGCGAGTGTCCTGAAAAAACTCCAGCATCCACAAATTCCACATTTTCACGCCTCACTACAAGTGAAGTTAAGCAATAAAGATTTTTTCTTTTTAGTGCAAGACTATGTAGAGGGTGACAACTACTGGCAGTTGTTAGAAAATCGTCAAAGTCAGGGACAGACCTTTAGCGAGGAGGAAGTCATAAAGCTGCTGCAACAGATTTTGCCTGTATTGTCCTACATCCATTCACAGGATGTAGTTCACCGCGATATCTCTCCTGATAATTTGATTTGGCGGAGTTCTGATAATCTGCCAGTATTGATTGACTTTGGTGGTGTGAAGCAATTGCCAGCAAGTAAGGGTTTTTGGTTTACTCAACTGGCTGCAAATCACACTTTGTTGGGGAAAAAGGGCTATGCGCCAGAGGAACAGCTACGACAGGGGAAGGCGTTTCCCTCTAGCGATTTGTATTCTTTAGCAGTGACGGCGCTGGTGTTGCTGACTGGGAAAGAACCGCAACATCTCTACGACAGCTATCAGGGGACTTGGTGGTGGGGAAAGGAAATTAAAGTCAGCCCTAAACTGGAAGGTGTGTTAAAAAAGATGCTGGTTTATAAACCAAGCGATCGCTACCAAAAAGCCGATGATGTCCTCCTCGATTTACAGTCTTCCACTCCTGTAAAACCCGTAAATTCTCAGATCACCAAGATCAAGACTATGATAGTTGCTCCTGGGCGACAACGCGCCAATGCTATTGCGAGTCAACTCCAACGCAAAACTCAAGTAATTGCTCAAGCGGTATCTTTACCTGCTTGGCTGCGTCCTTTTGCTGTAAGTCTTGTTGGGACAAGTGTAGTGATTTTAACTTTCGCTGGTACTTGGGTGCTAGTAACTGCCGGTATTCATAGTATATCTTCCATTTCTCTGCCAAAAATCTCAGTACCAAAAATCCCAGAAGGTTCAGGTTCCCCCAGCCCCAGCAAACCATCAGAAAACAAGGAAACAAGTCGGATCAGCCAAATTTTAAGTCGCCGTCAACAGTTAGAAATTCCCAACGGTTTTTTCAATCTCACAGTAAATGATATTTTTTATACTAAAAATCCAGAGGCGCGGGGACGTACCCTCACGGGTAATGCCGAAGATACAGCGTTACGGAATGAATGGTTCGATATTGCTGAAGAATTTTTTAATAAACTAGAACAGGGTAACCTCAGTACAACAGCTCGTCGTAAACTAGGAAGCTATAGTGGGCGAGACTATGACACATGGAGGCAGCAAGCGCAAGCAGGGCACTTGGGTGATTACACCATGGCTCAACTAAACAAAGATACAAATCAAAAATTTGATCAGCTGTTTCCTGGTCAACGACGTGGAAAACTCAATCAACAGACTTTTGGTCAAATTTGGTATGCGATCGCAGCCGATCAAGTCAGTAAACTAGAATCTGCTAAATAGGGGCATGGCGCATGGGAATAATTAATCATGCCCCATGCCCTATGACTAATAATCCCGTCTATTGCTCCAAAGGACATGAAAATCCTGCTGGTAGTCGCTTTTGTCTCCACTGCGGTGAGATGTTGGGCAATCCAGTAACTCACGGCATCCAAAGGGGGCAAACTTTGGGCGATCGCTATGTGATTGTGCGTCAACTTGGTCAGGGAGGGTTTGGACGTACTTATTTAGCTGAAGATATCAACCGCTTCCGGGAATTTTGTGTTTTAAAGGAATTCTCTCCCCAAGTTCAAACCGCGTATGTTTTACAAAAAGCTGAAGAATTGTTTGAACGGGAAGCAAGTGTTCTCTACAAGCTGCAACATCCCCAAATTCCCCGCTTCCGGGAACTGTTCCGCAGTAACCTTGATGGCAAGGAATATCTGTTTCTGGTGCAAGACTACGTAGAAGGGGAAACTTACAGAGGTTTGTTAGAGGTAAGAAAACAGCAGGGTTTGCGGCTTACGGAGGCGGAAGTACGTCAGCTATTGCAGCAAATTCTACCAGTGTTGGAGTACATCCACGGAGTAGGAGTGATTCACCGTGATATCTCCCCAGATAATTTAATTCTGCGCACCCCCCAAGTCCTCCCTAACCAAGGAGGGATAGAGGGCGTGCCAGTGTTAATTGACTTTGGCGGTGTCAAACAAGTAGCTGCAACCGTCGCCTCACAATATTACCAACCAGGTACAGCTACGCCTTCACCACCACCAACACTCTTAGGTAAAATAGGATACGCTCCCCCAGAACAGATGCAGACGGGGTTGGTGGAACCTCACAGTGATTTGTATGCTTTAGCGGCAACAGTGCTAGTTTTGCTGACTCTTAAACAGCCGCAAGAACTCATTGATACTTACACCCTGACTTGGCAGTGGCGACGGGAAGTTAGTCTGAGTCCGGTTTTCGGGGTAGTTTTGGATAAAATGTTATCCCCAGTACCAAGCGATCGCTACCAAAGTGCTCGTCAAGTCCTACAAGCACTTACCACATCACCTGTCGGCTATGCCCCCACTCAGTATCCCACCCCAGATCCAACCGTTGCCACTGTAGCTGTGGCCCCAGTTTCGCCCCGTAGGGGCGGGGTAACCCCGCCCCTACCTACTCCTCGGTCATGGACACCAGGGAAAACCTTACTGGTAGCGTTGGTGTTAATGACTGCTGCTGGTGTGGTTTCCTGGGGAGTGACTAGCTGGATCAAGTCCCACTCTAGTGGGGGTACTTCCGGCAATATTACGCTGCAACCCACGCCCGAAGACCAGCCAACTGACCCTTTAGCGAAATATCCACCAGCCGAACGACAGCGCAAACAAAGATTACGTGATCGCCGTCAACAGTTGGGGATTGACTACAATTTCTACGTTAAGTTGGTAAATCAAGTCTTCTGGGACAGAAATCCCAGTTTAGGAGGACGCACTTTAAGCGACGGTCGCGAAGATGAGAGTTTACGAGAAAAGTGGGACCTCACAGCCGGAGAATTGCTGGAAAAGCTGGCGATGCTGAGTTCAAATGCACGTCAGCAACTAGGTACTTATACATCTGCTGAACGCGATCGCTGGAAGGTGGAAGTCAACCAAATTAACGTTGGTAGTCGTTCTTTATATGCTTTAGGGGATGCTGCATTCTTTCAGCAATTTCCCGAACAGCGCGGCAAGAATTTTATCAATCAACCCATCGGACAAGTTTGGCACGGGTTTGTCAATGATAAACTCAATGCTATCCTTGCTGGCAGTGCTTTCGAGAAAATTGTCTTTGAAAGTGGTGCTACGGGCAAAACAGTCAACGGCACTCTCAAAAGCGCAGATGGCAAAGTTTTCATCGCTGGACTTGCCAAAAATCAATTAATGGACTTGAAGCTAGAAGCAAATCCCAAAGTTTTATTGTCAGTCTATTCTCCCTCTGGCAAAATCAAATCTTTGGAAAACTCTACACAACGCAATCTGTCACTTAAGCTACCAGAAGACGGTTTTTATGAATTTGTCGTTGTCTCCACAGCATCAGAACCAGTAGATTATCAACTCAGCTTGAGAGCAGAAAATCCCACCCCAACTCCCACTGAAACCACCATACCCACACCTACAGTCACAGCTACATCTACGCCCAAACCCACATTTACACCTACCACTGAGACAACACCTTAGTAGAAAGATGAGGAATTTGTTGTGATAATTTTATTTGTATACATTACTACATGCAAACTTAACCTTAACTCATTACCTAGATGGAGGTATGGGTTAGGCAACAGATCTAAATTCTTGAAAAACACCTACATTAACATCAAGTCTCTAGTTTTATTATCAGCTAGGGGCTTTTTTTATGCAGTAAAAAATTATACCACGTCATAACAAATTTGTCTAGAGGTATTACACCCATTTCTGGCAAAATTAACGTCTTTGCATCGGGAGCATCTCACCTTTGCAAATATACCCGGCGATTAGAAATCGCGGCGATACAAACGAAGTCCCTGACGCTCGTTCCGACGCCGGAGTACTGGAAGATCGCTGCGCTATCGCTACCGCAACGCTTAAGGGTG
>CAZZXJ010000210.1:0-9669 GCA_964657905.1 uncultured Stigonema sp. | reverse complement strand
TAATTTTTAATTTTTAATTTTTCAATATGCTCTTCACTTATAACCGCACGGTTCGATTTCAAGATACTGATGCTGCCGGAGTAGTTTACTTTGCCAATGTCTTGGCTATTTGTCATGAAGCTTATGAAGAATCTCTAGGAGCATCAGGTATTAATCTCAAAGACTTTTTTACTAATCCATCTGTAGCTTTTCCCATTGTTCATGCTAGTGTGGATTTCTTTCGACCAATGTTTTGTGGAGACAATTTGCTTATTAGGTTAATGCCTCAACAGTTAAGTGGTGATAGGTTTGAAATTACTTATGAAGTTATGGTTACTGAGGTAATGGTTGCTAAGACAATTACGAGGCACGTCTGTATTGATACAAGTAGTAGAAGTAAAAGACAGTTACCTGAAGAAATAAGGGAATGGTTAGAATTGTTAATAGTTAGTTGTTAGTTGTTAATAGTAAACAAGACAATCAGCAATTAGCAATTATCATTTGCTGTAACTGTTGACGGTTGATTTTGCCTTGGGGGTTACGGGGTAAGGTTGGCACCGAAATCCAGTGTTTGGGTATTTTAAATTTGCTCAGTTTATCTTTTAGTGAGCTTTGGATTTCTACCATAGAGGTATGGGAGTTTTTAGGAATATAAATAGCTGTTACCGCTTGTCCCCAACGTTTGTCTGGTATGCCAATTACACACACATCTGCTACCATTTCAGTTGCTCTAATGGCTGATTCAATTTCTATTGGGTAAACGTTTTCACCGCCTGTAATAATTTTGTCACTGCTACGTCCAACAATATTTAAATAGCCTTGGTCGTCTAAGAAACCTAAATCATCTACTTGTAAATAATCTTGCTGAGCCAGGGATCTAGGACTAAGAGATGCCTCCTGTTTAGATGTAAGATGTAAGCCATAGTAACCAAGAGCTAAAGATTCAGCTTGAATTGCGATATTTCCTATTTGATTTGGATTGAAAACCTCACCAGCGCCATTGCGAATAGTTACCTTGGCATGGGGGAGAATTTTACCGGAGTTAACTTTACCATTAAGAAAATCATCGGGTTTGAGGGTGGCAATTTGAGAGGCTGTTTCTGTCATGCCATAGGTAGGGGCTAAGCGGATTTTGTAGTATCTTGCTTTTTCTAGAAGTTCA
Organism: uncultured Stigonema sp.; assembly: GCA_964657905.1. Taxonomy (GTDB): domain Bacteria; phylum Cyanobacteriota; class Cyanobacteriia; order Cyanobacteriales; family Nostocaceae; genus Stigonema. The sequence continues at coordinate 8,528 of CAZZXJ010000210.1, read as the reverse complement.
TTCCAAGCTGGTGCACCACCTAAAAGTACAGTTTGAAATTGAGATAGCCACTCTGTTAACTCTGGATTTTGGAGGAAACGCTCTAACTGCGTTGGTACTAAAGATATAAAAAATTGCGGGGGTTGAAGATTGTATGTTTGACCAGATTCTACTTCTTTGAATGGCAGTATAGCCAGTTTACCACCAGTGGTAAATGAGCGCATAAATTGCATTAAACCACTGACGTGATATAGGGGTAACATACAAAATGAATTGATTTGATTTAGCAAGAAATATTCTTGAAATCCTCGCACAGATGCCATGAGAGTTTCCCAAGTGTGGATGGCAAACTTAATTTGTCCAGATGAACCACCAGTGGGAATCATGATGGAATTGGGCATTTCCCCGTGCCCCATGACGCCAGATGCTTCAACGCGGGGAACACAGCGGAGCAACTGGCTCCCCCATGCCCTATGCCCCATGCCCCAAATCACATCTGGTTGGACTAAATCAAACACTTGTTGCCATTCTTGTTTTGCCCAATTGGGGTTACAAAGAAAAACTGGACAATGAGCTGCACAAGCTGCAATAAAACCTGCTAAAAACCGCACTGGATCGGGTTCAGCTAAAATGATTTTTGGTGGCTTTGCACATTCTGATAGGTGTGTTAGTTCTAAATACAATTCTTCGGCTATCTGCTGAAACTGACGGCTGTCGTAACCCATGAGCCAGTCATCAGTGAGATTTTTGAGGTAGGCTAAAGGTCGTTCCATAGATGTTTAAGCCAGTCTTCCTCCTCTTGAATAAAAAAGTGGTTGATGCCAAAACCTACTGCCCGATGACGCTGGGACAATTCGGCTGCTAGCTGGAGTGCAGCTTGTCTGCCAACTGCCGTTTCAAACACGGATGAAAATACAGCATCAATTTCATGCTGTTGGCAAAACTGACGCAGCCGGGATGGGGAACCAACTATCCCAGGCTTAATGACAAAAATCTCTCGCCAACCTTGTTGATAACAGGCTGCTAGTTGGTTAAGTGTGGCAACAGACTCATCTAAGGCGATCGCCGTCGTGTAGGAATTGCTTAGTTCCAACATTTCCTGAAAATTATCCACGGACAGTGGCTGTTCGATAAATTCAATTTCTAGGGGCAATTCTTCATTAGCATTAACCTTGTCGCAAGTCCACAACCATAAGTCAGCTTCCTTAAGCTTTAGTCCCCCATTAGCATCTAATCGCAGTTTTGCAGAGGCTGGTAAGGCTTGAGTAAGTAATTCAAAAATTTCCAGTTCCTCTGGTGTGGCATAGACACCAATTTTCCATTTAAAGGTAGAATACCCCTGCTGCCACAGCGTTTGCCACGCCTCTAGGGCTGCATCCCCTGCTGGTAATAAGGCACTATAGGTGAGGGAGTGGGACGGGGTAACCCCGCCCCAAGAAGCCGCTGACTCAAACCCGAATTGACAGGCAGGCAACTCATTTGGTATTGAGAAAATTATCTCGTCTGTGATTTCGCTTGGTAGTTGGCGACAAAAATCTAAGGCTTGTTCTAGGGTTTCCGAACCAAACCAGCGAATAGGAGCAATTTCTCCCCAGCCTGTACCTGTTTCATTGGTGAGGCGGAGGATAATACCATCGCGGTTACTCCAGATACCGTGGTTAGTAGCCAGCGATCGCACAAATCTGTGCCGATAAGGACGAAACTCAAATCGATAAATCATCAATTGTTAGTAGTTAGTGGTTAGTGGTTAGTTGTTAGTGGTAAGTAGAACAACTAACCAATAACCACTAACCAACTGTAAGCAGAAATCCTAAACCGAACAGCAAGCAAGTCCAAAAATGCACGGCTACGGCAATGAATTTACAGTTACTGACTTTTTCTGGCTGGTTATGATATTGCTGGACGTGGTCGCATAACTTTATCGCAAAGGGTAAACTTGCCCAACTCAGTAAAGTCCACACGGGGAAAATGGAAAATAGTACAAACACTGAGGTTAGGGCATAAATGCTGCCAGTCAACCAATATAGGAGTTGGGCTGCTTTTTGCGTTCCCAGACGGACGATAGGCGATCGCTTTCCTGCTGCGATGTCATCCTTAACCTGATGAAAGTGGGAGCAAAACAAAATTAAACTTGTGGGAATTCCGACAATCACTGAGGCTGCTAAACTGGTCATTGACAAAGTTTGGGTTTGACTGTAGTATGCTGCTGCCACTGCCAAGGGACCAAAGGCAAAAAAGCAAATTATCTCTCCTAAACCTTGGTATCCTAAACGAAAGGGTGGTCCTTGGTAAATGTAGCCCAAGGCACAGCACAACAGAATTATCCCAATCACGGTTAGGTCTTGTTGCCACCAGGCGATCGCCAGTATTCCTAGCAAACCCAAACCTAAAAACAAATTTCCCAACCAAAATATTAATAGTTTATTGCCTGTCAAATTCACCAAAGAATGATGTTTATTTTTATCAATTCCTGTTTCGGAATCAAAGACATCATTACTAAGATTTTCCCAAGCCAGAATTAAAATTGCAGCGGCTACAAAAGTTGAAAAAACTGCTCCATTTAAAATCTTAGTTTCCCCAACAGCTACAGCCGTTCCTACCCAGATGGGCATAATAGCAACGCTGTACATTGGCGGTTTAATTGCCGCCATCCATAACTTATTATTGGGATATAAAATCAGCTTTGTAGTCATCATTCAAAATGATAATTTGCTAGTAACTTCTGATGCCATACCTTATGGTTTTGAAATACACCAGATTTAAGTAACACATTTAAACTCATCCCACTCCTTTTAGGGGTGGGATTTCGTGGGCATGGGGCATGGGGTGCGTTACCTATGCCCTATGCCCGAAACGGCCTCGCGTCGATTCCTCCCACCCCTACAAGGAGTGGGATTCCTCGCCGTTTTCTTTGAGAAAGCCCCTTTGTCTGGATGAGCAAGGAGTGATGAGCTGCAATACACCAGGTTAACCTGGCTGCGATCGCTCTCACCCTCAAATTCCAGCCCAAAAGCGGGCTAGGTCATGGTATTGCCAAACCACCATCTGGCATAGCCACTACTCTGGTTAAAGGACGGCTCTTTGTGTTACCTGTAGAAATACGACCACGATTTAACACTCTTTAGGAAGTTAACTTCAAAAAAATTTACTATTTTGAGATCCATGACAGTTTCACCATGTCCTGCGGACTTTTTTGTATATAATAGGGAACTATATCAATTTCTTTTAGAGAAAAGGAATGGCATAAAAAGTAACTGTACGCAAATTGTCAGTATTTCCCTGGAGATTGACAGAGTTGACCCCTTGGTAGTACTTGATAACCGGGCACAACCAAATCAACTAAATTTCTATTGGGAGAATAAGAGCAAAAAAGAAGCGCTCGCTGCTCTTGGTGCTGTGGCAAAATTAGAAATTACCGGGAAATACCGTTTCATTAAATCTGAAAAATTTATCCAAGAGTGTCTTCACAAAATAACTTCTTTTTCTAAAACAAATCAACCTTTTTCAGGACAAAATTTTATTGTGCCTTTAGTTTCTCTGATAAAAATAACCAAGCAAATGACCCATTTCCAGCAGCTACAGTTTTTCTGCCTCGTTGGCAACTAGCTGTTAAAGATGAGCGCTGCATATTAGTGGCAATCAACAATCAACAATTAGCAATTAGCAATCTTAACTACTATAAATCCCGATGGTTCAAGGGTTTGGCACGATCACCAGTATAAGTAGCTACAACATGACCATCACCAGTCATTTGATACTTATACGTCACCAAACCTTCTAAACCAACTGGACCACGAGGTGGCATTTGTTGGGTACTAATTCCAACTTCTGCACCAAAACCGTAGCGGAAACCATCAGCAAAGCGGGTAGAACAGTTGTGGTAAACTCCAGCTGCATTCACCAGCGCCAAGAAAGTTTTCGCAGCCTCTATATCTTCAGTAACGATCGCATCGGTGTGCTTAGAGCCATAATCGTTAATGTGGGCGATCGCTTCCTCCAAGGAATCCACAATCTTAATTGACAAAATCAAATCGCTGTATTCTGTCTCCCAATCTTGTTCTGTTGCAACTGCCATATTCTGTAAAATCTCGCGGCTGCGTTCATCCCCTCTTAATTCCACATTGAGTTCTTGCAAAGCCGCAGCTACTCTTGGTAAAAATGCTGTGGCGATGTTCGTGTGAACTAGCAAAGTTTCAATTGCATTACAAGCAGCAGGATAGGTGGTTTTTGCATCGACTGTAATGCTAATAGCTTTCTCAATATCTGCGGCTTTATCTATATAAACATGGCAAATCCCATCAGCGTGACCCAGTACAGGAATGCGGGTATTTTCCTGCACGAATCGAACGAACGAGTTAGAACCTCTGGGAATAATTAAATCTACATATTTATCTAATTTTAAAAGTTCCAGGGTTTCTTCTCTTGTAGTTAACAACTGCACCGCGTCTGGGTTAACAGCAGTTTGAGATAATCCTTGTTTAATTGCCTTGACTATCACCTCACAAGAACGAATAGCTTCTTTTCCACCTTTGAGAATAACACCATTACCTGATTTGATTGCCAGAGAGACAATTTGAATTGCTGCTTCCGGACGTGCTTCAAAAATGACGCCCAAAACACCTAAAGGACAAGTGATTCGCTTGAGGATTAAGCCTCTATCTAGTTCGCGATGAATTTGCACTGCACCGACTGGATCGGGAAGTTTGCCGACATCTTGTACTCCGGCGATCGCATCTCTTAACTTATGCTCATCTAACTGCAAGCGCTTGTAAAGTGGTTTGGCAATTCCTTCTGTAGCAGCAGCTTGACAATCAGCAACATTCGCTAACAAAATTTCATCTTTTGCCGATTCTAAAGCTTGAGCGATCGCAACAATTGCTTGATTTCTCTTGGACGTTGACAGAACAGCCAGATTGAGTGCTGCAAGTCGGGTTTTTTGGGCAATTGCAATTAGAGGAGAAAAATCATCTTGGGAAGCAGTCATGGATTTCTATCAAACGCCTACGTGTAAACCACAGTTTAGCAAAATCCTGGCTTATCCTTAAATTCTCAGGACTGGAGTTTAGACTAAAGGCTAGAGGCTAGCGATGTTTAAAGCTGATCATATAAATATTTCCAGCTACTTGACATCAGGTAGCAGCTTCTCTAACCTTAGCCAGGACTTCTGTAATGTGTATTACAGGAAACACTTAAGCATTACTTATCAAGCAGCCAAATAATCAAGGTTCCAGGGGTAAAGCTAGAGACACCGTTAGGAGATGCCAAGCTTTACTCTGGAAAAACTTGGGCTATTTGCATAAGCAAATAGTAGCAGTATTAATACAGAGGCTTTTAAAATTATGTTGTGTAAAAATATAACAAAATTCCTGATTAATTATCAAACAACGAGACAGTGTGATAGTGACAGAAAATGCATTGCACACCTTGCCACAGAAGTACCTGTTATTGCAGTGAGCAGACGGGGTTTGAGTAGAGAAAAAAGTCAGCTTCACAAGCAACTAGAAACAACTATGTCAAAAATTACTAAATAAATTATTATGAACGAAAATTTTACGAGCAGAAGTATACAAATACAGTTGGGAAAAGACAATGCTGCTCAACTAGAAGAGAAAACAATCTTATTTAATTCATGCCTGATCGCCACAATGGATAAAATTAGGCAATCGCTCAATGTAGACATAATTTTCCAAACAACCACAGAGGAAGTTCGGCATCTGCTCGATGTTTCACGAGTCGCCATATATCGCTTTAACCCAGACTGGAGTGGAAAATTTGTCACAGAAGCTTCGGTAGAAGGTCTTAGTTCTTTAATAGAGAAACCGAAAAAAGAACCGGAACTTTGCTTAAATATCAGTGAATGTAGCGTCAAAGATTTAGGAAATGTAGAAACGAAGGATACTTATCTCCAAGAAACCGCAGGAGGAGAATTTACACAAGGAAAGGTCTACCGGATTTGCTCTGATATTTATAATGCTGGATTTAGCGATTGCTATATTCGGTTATTAGAAAAATATGATGCTCGGTCGTATGCGATTATTGCTATTTACGAGCAAAAGAAGTTGTGGGGTTTGTTAGCCGCGTATGAAAGTGAGCCGAAAAGACACTGGCAATCAGATGAAATTTCTTTTTTGACTCAAATTGCAGCCCAGATGGGAATTGCCTTGCAGCAAGCAGAATATTTAAAACATCTCTTTAATCAAAAATTGCAATTAGAAAAGTCATCTCAACAGCAGAAAGCTTTAGCTGTAAGCGTTGAGAAAATTCGTTGCACCCTAGATATTGATACTATTTTTGAAACCACTATTCAGGAAGTGCGGGAATTACTCAATGCCGATAGGTCTGTTCTTTATCGCTTTAATCCTGACTGGAGTGGTGAATTTGTTGCAGAATCTCTCACATCTAGTTGGACTCCATTAATGTCCAAGCAGTTGGAGTGTCCAGAATTCAGGGAAAATGTTAGCAACTGTAGCATTAAGAATTTAGCAACCGATACTTACTTAAAAGATACTCAGGGTGCGTTATTTGCCCAAGGGGAAGTATTTCGCGTTTGCAGTGATATTTATAATGCTGGATTTAGCGATTGTTATATCCAGACATTAGAAAGCTATCAAGCTCGTGCCTACACGATTATTGCCGTTTACAAAGAACAAAAGCTGTGGGGTTTATTAGCGGTGTATCAAAATGCGACTCCCCGTCATTGGCAATCAGATGAGATTAATTTATTGCTTCAGATTGCTAATCACTTGGGAATTGCGATTAAACAAGCAGAACTATTCGGAGAAACTCAACAACAAGCCAAGAAACTAACTCAAACTTTAAAGCAATTAAAACAGTCCCAAACGCAACTGATACAAACAGAAAAAATGGTGACTGTGGGGCAACTAGTAGCGGGCATTGCCCATGAAATCAACAATCCCGTCAACTTCATTTACGGCAACCTTGCTCATGTGAGGGAATATGTTAAAGAGTTACTGAGCGTTATAAATATATACCGAGAATATAGCCCTCAATTGAATTCAAAAATTCAGGAAAAATTAAATAAAAATGATTTAGATTTTCTGATCGAAGACTTACCTAAAATACTCTCTTCAATGGAAATTGGCACAGAGCGTATCAGTAAAATTGTCCGAGCGTTGCGGAATTTTTCCCGATTAGATGAAGCGCAAGCTAAGGGTGTTAATATTCATGAAGGCATTGATAGTACGTTGCTTATCTTAAGGCATAAACTCAATGTAAAAGTTCATTCTAATCGCTGCATTGAAATTGTCAAAAACTACGCTAAATTACCAGATTTAGAATGTTATCCTGCCCAACTCAATCAGGTATTTATGAACATCCTGAGCAATGCTTTTGATGCTTTGGAAGAATACGACGTTCAAAAAAATCCGAAAGTTGAGATTTTTACAGAAAATAACGATGATCATGTTACCATTCGCATTGTTGATAATGGTCCGGGGATGACAAAAAAGGTGCAAAACCGTATTTTTGACCCGTTCTTTACAACAAAGACTGTGGGTAAAGGAACTGGATTAGGTTTATCGATTAGCTATCAAATTGTGGTGGAGAATCATAAAGGACAATTAAAGTGTATTTCCAAGCTGGGTCAAGGAACACAGTTTTACATTACAATTCCCAAATCAATGCCGACTTCAAGTTAAACTTGTTACCACAGGGTTCCTGAGTCACCCTATTACTTGGGGGCTACCAGACTTCCCAATCTATTTAGGTGTTCTACTTCACTTGAAAGGCAGCAGCAGTTAAGCGATTTACAATTTAGTCCATAATTCAGAAGCCAGAGTAGTTCTGGCTTCTAACTTCCTTCTTCATGCAAATATATAAATTTTCTGTAAAGGAAAATAAGAAATTATATAAAGAAAATCACCAAAAATTCTGTATATGAACAAACATGTGAGTAGATTTAATCAACAATAAAAGCTTAAGGAGGACCATATGGTTACAGCCACTGTAGCAGAAAAACAGGTCAATATCGGTCCAACTCAACTGCTGATCAATAACGAATGGGTCAAGAGTGTCAGCGGTCATGGATTTGAAACGATTAACCCCGCTACTGGCGAGGTGATCTGCGACGTTGCTGAAGCAGACGCCCAGGATGTGGATAAGGCAGTACAAGCAGCTCGCGCCGCTTTCACTACTGGCGAATGGCGCAAGATGTCTGCTACCCGTCGCGGCGAGTTGCTCTACAAGCTGGCAGATTTAATTGAGCAGAATATTGACGAGTTGGCGCGGCTGGAAACCCTAGACAATGGTAAGCCGCTCAGCGAGTCTTTGAATATTGACCTGCCTGCCGTTATTGCCTGCTACCGTTACTATGCAGGCTGGGCTGATAAGGTGCAAGGCAAGACTATCCCAATCAATGGTCCTTACTTTTGCTACACTCGCCATGAGCCTGTGGGTGTGGTAGGTCAGATTATTCCTTGGAACTTCCCGCTCTTGATGCAGGCTTGGAAGCTAGCACCAGCTTTGACAACTGGCAATACTGTGGTTATGAAAACAGCAGAGCAGACACCGTTGTCAGCACTGCGGGTGGG
>CAZZXJ010000209.1:1447-9698 GCA_964657905.1 uncultured Stigonema sp. | reverse complement strand
ATGGGGAATAAGTAGTAAAAGGTGACACGATTACAACCGATTAAATACTTGGAGAATAGGGAGTAGGAAAGCAGTCATTGATCATATTTCACCCCATGCCCCATGCCCCAATAATTATGATTGGCGAGAGTGTTTCCAAACTCGCCAACTAATGTAGCTGAGTAGTGAGGTAGCACCACAAGCGTAAGCAATACCACTGGGTATACCAGCAATAGCCAGTGCCAAACTCCCAACCCATAGAGTCAAAGAGTAAATGAATAAAACAGTCAATCTCTGAGACAAACCAGCACGTAGTAGCCTGTGGTGCAAGTGGCTTTTATCAGCCGTAAAAGGCGATTTGCCACGGCGAAGTCTTGCCACAATTACCGCTGACATATCGACAATTGGTACTGCCAAAATGATATAAGGTAATAATACCGCAGTGACAGCAGGAATTTTCACAAGCCCAATGACGCCAACTGCTGCTAGGGTGAAGCCCATAAAATAAGCCCCGCCATCTCCCATAAAGATTTGGGCGGGATTAAAGTTATAGCGGAGAAATCCTAGTGCTGCACCAGCAAGCGCTGCTGCAATCAAAGCTGCTGCTGGTTGCTTCATAAACAGTGCCACAACGAGCATAACTATAGCCGCAATTCCCGACACCCCAGCAGCTAAGCCGTCTAAACCATCAATCCAGTTAATCGCATTTACCATCCCTACAAGCCAAATAACTGTGATGGGCAACGAGAGCCAGTTTAGGTCTACCATCCCGACTGTAGGAACTGTCAGAAAATCTATACTTACGCCCGCTTTCCATGCACTTGCTGCCACAATAACTTGCATCAACAGGCGCGTAAAGGGAGATAGGTTTAATAAATCGTCTGCTAAGCCAATCAGAAAAAAGCCAACACCGCCTAAGGTCACACCCCAGATTTGCCATTCTTTTTCAGGTGGTAGTACTCCAAATCCGCCTAACCACCAAACAATTAGTAGGGAGATTACAGTACCCGCGAAGATGGAAACTCCTCCTAAGCGCACCATGGGACCTTGATGAACTTTTCGGTCACTAGGTTTATCTACTCGTCCACTTTTGATGCCTATATTTCTAACATCAGGCGTAGTCCAGAGAACGACTACAGCTGCCATGAGGAAGGCAATTACATGATAAATCAAAGCAGGCATCTGTATCTTCAATCAGTAGGTCGTAAGACAAAAATCTGCCGATGGATGTTTCTACCTATATCTACTACATTTGAGTCACTTATCAGCATAGGAATTTTTATATTTTCGTCATTTGTCATTTGTCAATAGTCATTCGTCAATAGTGAGTAACTAATGACTAATGACTAAGGACAAATGACTATTTTCTTAGGCTAAGGCTGGTACAGGAATCATCAGGTGTGGGTACAAGGGGAAGCGATCGCATAACGCGGCTACCCGTAGCCGACAATCTTCGGCAACTGTCTCCGATGGCTGCAACAGGCGATCAGCAATAATATTGCCAATCTCTGTAAATTCCGCAACTCCCATGCCCCGTGTTGTCATTGCTGGGGAACCCAACCTCAAACCACTAGTCACAAATGGCGACTCTGGGTCGAAGGGAACCGTATTTTTGTTAGCGGTTATATTTACACCACTTACCAACTGATCTGCTTGCTTACCCGTCATGCCAATAGAACGTAAATCCACTAGCATTAGATGGTTGTCTGTGCCATTGGACACTATTTTTAATCCTCGGTTTTGCATTTGGTTAGCCAAGGTACGGGCATTTTCAATGACTTGAGCCGAGTAAGCCTTGAACTCAGGCTTGAGGGCTTCACCAAAAGCCACTGCTTTACCTGCAATGACATGTTCTAATGGTCCACCTTGAGTACCGGGGAAAACGGATTTATCCAGCTTCTTACCTAGCTCCGCGTCGCGAGTCAAGATTAAACCACCCCTAGGACCACGTAGAGTTTTATGTGTAGTTGTTGTTACTACATCACAATAAGGAATGGGGTTGGGATGAAGACCACTAGCAACCAAACCAGCAATGTGGGCAATATCTGCCAGTAAATATGCACCAATTTCATCAGCTATGCTGCGAAACTTTTCAAAGTCAATGACACGAGAATAAGCTGAATAACCACAAATCAGTAGCTTAGGACGCTCCCTTAACGCCTGCTCTCGAATTTGGTCATAGTCCAGTTGTTCTGTTTGCCGACTGACGCCATAATGACAAACCTGAAACCACTTACCAGAAACATTTACAGGTGAACCGTGGGTCAGATGTCCCCCATGAGACAAATCCATTCCCATGAATTTGTCCCCTGGTTCTAGCAGTGTCAGAAACACTGCAAAATTTGCTTGTGCGCCAGAATGAGGTTGCACGTTGCCATGAGCCGCACCAAAAAGTTGTTTGGCACGATCAATAGCTAGCTGCTCAACTTTGTCAATGAACTCACAGCCGCCATAGTAACGTTTACCAGGTAATCCTTCGGCATATTTATTTGTCAGTACTGAACCTTGAGCAGCTAGTACGGCGGCGGAGGTAAAGTTTTCACTTGCAATCAACTCCAAGTGGTCGCGTTGGCGCTGTAGCTCTTGATTTATTACCTCCGCAACAGCAGGATCAGAAGATACAAGAAAATCTGAGTTAGTCAGAGTCACTTCAACTATCCTTATTGAAATTTACACATTTGTTAGTTGTTAGTTGTTACTACTAAGCACTAACTACTAACGAAAGACTATGAATGCGTTAATGATCATAACGCTCTTTCCTTATACCTGATGTTAATTTACACAGGTAGTAATTTTAGTGTATAAATTTATGTATTGCTCTTTACTACAAACTTAAATATCCAACATACAATGAAATAAAGTTCACTTGGGCAATTCTCCTGAGATTGCCATCACTCAGATTAGGAATTTAGGGGTGTAGGGCAACTAGTACCGCTGGGCGTTCGTCAAAATTAAAAAGTCAAAAGTCAAAAGGCTTATAGTGCAAGCTTTTCGTTGACCGCGCTGTACTAGAGCGTTGCAATTTATCCCCTACGCCCCTACACCCTTACCCTTTTACGCCCCTTCTTTTGTAAGAATGAGGATTTACAGGAGGGATGGGATGCTTGTAATTGTTATGAAAGACCAAATGCTTACACCTAGGCAGGTTTGCCAATCTTGTTTACTCGCCGACAGCAACGGGCAACCTCGGTGGCGTCAAGGTCAACTATGCTGCGGTCATACTATTGGCAAACTCACGGACAAGCTGCCAGATCAGTATGAGTGTCTGATGGGTTTCCGCGTCGTTAACATTGAATAATCGGAAGCTGCCAGAAATAGCAACTTACTGCGTTATTCTAGGGTCATATGACTATTAAACTTTAACAACAGGAGAACGCACGATGACTTGGCGCGGCTCTACGACTGTTCAAGACAGAATTTTTGCTTGCTTACCTTATTTACTACCTCTAGTGAGTGCGCTGGCATTTGGGGTCACTTTGTTTAGCCAGTTCCCACCACTGCGAGCGCTATTTTTGCCAATTGAACTCGTAACGTTAATTTACGGCATCTTAGGACCATTAGCCCAATATGGTCCAACGATAGTTTTCTTTGCTTTGTTTCTTTTGGTTGTCAGAAACGAAAAAATCCCTCACTTTATTCGTTTCAACACCATGCAAGCACTACTTATAGAAATTGTTGGCTATTTGTGCGGGATAATTTTGAGGATTATTGTGGCGCTTCCAGGTGTAGGTTTTGCCATCCAAACTCTATCTACAACCATTTTTCTTGGCATAGTAGCCGCATCTGTATATTCTATTATACAGTCTTCCATGGGACGTTACGCAGAAATACCGGCACTTTCTGATGCAGTCCACATGCAAGTGCGCTAGCGGTTAACGGGCGACCACGGAGTTTTCTAAACGACCAATACCTTCAATCTCCACACGGACGCGATCGCCTGGCTGCAATGGTCCTATACCTGATGGTGTACCCGTCAGTACCAAATCTCCTGGAAGCAGTGTCATCACCCTACTAATGTAGGATACAAGAAAATCTGGGGGAAAAACCATTTGGTCGATATGAGTAGATTGTACAGGAGTTACCAACTCATTTAAGAAAGTTTGCAATCTCGCTCCTGGGCTTAATTCTCGGACAATCCACGGTCCTAGGGGGCAGAAGGTATCAAAACCTTTGGCTCGTGTCCATTGACCATCCCGTTGCTGTAAATCGCGTGCTGTCACATCATTGGCTATAGTGTAACCCCAAATTTTTGTTTGGGCTTGCTCTGGTGTGCAGTCAAAAGTGCTTGAGCCAATCACCAGTGCCAACTCTCCTTCATAATCTATGCGTTGTGACTGCGGCGGATACTGGATTTCTTTCTCAGAGGCGATTATAGATGTGGACGGCTTCAGAAAGATTAGTGGTTCACTAGGGACTTTAGTTCCCATCTCTGCTGCATGGTCAACATAATTCTTGCCAACCGCTACAATTTTTGAGGGAGAACAGGGAGCCAGGATTTGATAAGTGTCCGGTTCCAAAGTCAAATCAGTAGATTGTCCTTGTAACCAGGGTGGCGCATCCAGTACCTGCACTTTGAGGGATAGTTGTAGTAAACCATAGTAAATTTGTCCTTCCTGATTTTGAACTCTTACATATCGCTGTGCCATAACTTTGATCAATATCCTCTGGTGTGCAACCTATTGTTAGTAATGATCGGGAGCATGAGTGTCACATTCATATCGTGAATGTTTTCCGTTGGTGGAGAGTGCTAAACACTCCCTTCCATTTTTCGCACAAACCATTTGACAATCTGCACTTTTTCTCCAGGCTGATTGCGAACAGGAAGGGAAAACCCAAAAGAATATGCGATTTAACATATATTCGTTCCCTAAAACGCAACTAAAGAGCGAGAAATTAGCCTTCCCTTCTGGGCTAGGAGAAAGTGAGCTTTCAGATTTTTCGCCGCTCATTATTGTAAGATCATAATTCCTTGTTGCTTCAGATGTTTATCAGTACTGATATCCAAATTCAGTAATTCTGTATAAATTGACGCTAGCAGCCATGTTGTCCATAAGGAGATTGAAACCATGCAGATAGTTTACGAAACAATGTACATCCTGCGTCCTGACCTGGGAGATGAACAGGTAGTGCAAGCAGTGACTAAATACGAGAACCTGATCCGGGAACAAGGAGCCGACGATATTAAAATTCAGAATCGTGGTAAGCGTCGTCTAGCTTATGAAATTAATAGACATCGGGATGGCATTTACATCCAGATGAACTACACGGGTCCTGGAAAAGTTATCGCTCCCTTAGAACGCGCCATGCGTTTGAGCGAAGAAGTGATTCGTTACCTGACTCTTAAACAAGAAGTTCCAGAGCAAGAACCGGCTGTTGAAGAAGTAGCATAACAGAAATAGGTTAGTTGTTAGTTGTTAGTTGTCAAAAATCCCATTAACCACTAACCACTAACCACTAAGAAAAATGTTAAATTAACTATTACTTGCTAAAAGTAAAACAACCGTAGTTATACTTAAAAGTGGAAAAGATTCTTAATGGGAGCTGTAAGCCACTGTGAGTCAAACTGACCGCGACACTATCCAAGCTCTCTCTACAGAAGTATCGAAGCTGCGCCAAGAGTTGCAGCTTCGCGATCAATTAGTGCAGCAACTGTCTCAAGAACTCTTCCGACTGGTTAAGGGCAATACTAGTTTTATGCCCCAGCCAGAAATGTCTGAGCGTCATCTAACTCAGTTGCAGGCTTTGCGAGAGCAACTGCAAGCCGTTGAGCAGCAGGTAACTTTCTATCAAGAGCAAATTACAGCCCGTGACACCGAGATTTACCAATTACGACAATCAGTGCAAGAACTAACTGATCGTAGTCGGATGCTCGAGCAAGTAGTACAGGAATTGCCTCAAATTTATCGTCGTAAATTTGAGGAGCGCATGGCTCCAGTCAGAGAAAAGGTTGCCCTTTTACAACGGGAAAACCGCCAGCTCCAAGCTGAAGTGCAAAGTGTGAGTTATCGCTTAGCGTTAAAAACTCGCAACTCGACTCACAGTGGCATTGATTTGCCTAATTTTCCGCGCAATACACCTTCCCAAAGCAATGTCTCGGCTATGCCAAATGCCTAAAGTCCTAATAGTGGTTGAACAAATTGGGCTGGAAGTCACAGATCCCACTGTCGAGGGTATGTTGGCAGCCTTAGAATTGGATAACACAACAGATACCATACAAGCAACTTCGGTAGAAGTAGTTGCTGCACACAATCTCAAATCAAAAATTCAAGAAACCGGGTTTTTGGAAGAGATTATTTTTTGCCCTCTAACACTCTCATTGCCCGAAGATTTAGTATTCCCCTCTCAAGAAATTTTCCAAGCTTGCCGAGATGTTACAGGGTTACGCCAGCTTTTGGCAAAAAAAATGCAAGTAGCAATTGGTGATGGCTGTTTCTGGTTGCCAGTCGTACTGACTGCTAAAGGACCTCTCTACGGTGAGGTTATTGGCTTAGCAGCCGAAGAATTCATTGAGACAAAATTACCAGAAGATTTATCACTCTCTGAATTATCATACTACCAGCCCTTCCATTTATCAGATGCTTTGCGCCAGTCCCTATATCAAATGGCGTATAAGCTTCTGCAATCTTTATCAGCACTACCAGCTACTTACCTGGTACAGTTTGGGTTACAAACAGAAAAAGAGGAAATTTGCTTTGACCGACTTTGGCCATTTCCCACCGCCCCCGCTTTAGCTACCATCAACGTCCAACAACCAGATTTATTTAGCTGCCATTGGTATTGCCTTGTTGCCAAACCTTTGCTTGACCTCACTATTATGATATGAGTTCTACATATTAGAAATTTAGCCTGCTGTTAGCATGCTGCTGTAGTTGACTATAGTTAGGATGTCTTCATAAGTGTGAAAAATTTCAAACACTGAATTAAGTTGGGTTAGTTCCAAAATCAAGCGGACAGGATCTTGCACGTTACAAAGAACCAGGCGACAACCACTCTGACGGGCAGCTGTCAGCCCTTTCACTAGGGACACAAGCCCAGAACTATCCATGAAATCCACGAACACTAGATCAATAACCCAAAGTTGGTCACGCTGGGGGACAACTCTAGCCATCTTCTCGCTCAAAGCCATGCCACCCGTTAAGTCTATACGTCCCAGGGGTTTGAATAAAATCATTTGATACTCTGATCTGATCATGAATTTCACTGGGTTAGTTGACACTTCCAACAAAAAGCAGAAAAAGGACATAAATACTGCTTTCTTTTAAAGCAAAATTGCTGCTTTAACCTGATATCTGGGGATTTAAAGCAACGCGCTTAGGACACATCATTTCAGTATGTATGCCGTATAATTTGTCTTATCATTTCTTAATATTATGCATAACTCCTTAAATATTTCAGTATTATCCGTATCTTTTACAAAATTTTTATAATTGTCAGCGATATTTATAAATTTTTCATGAAGGAACTTTGCTGCTGTTCGTAAGTATACGGTTGTCAAGGATCTGAGGGCATAAATAGTTGTTAAAAGAATCTACTTCCATACCCGAAGGTTTGGTGGTAGAAATTGAAGATTGACAGATCACCTAAAAACGAGTCAAGATAAAAGATAAGAAATGTAAAGATGGCGGTGCTAAATGTCTCTTGAGTTTCTATCAGTAGAAAAAATCCAGGAACTTGCTCATAATTATGGTTATTGGGCAATTTTTTGCGGAATTTTATTGGAAAATTTAGGCATTCCTCTTCCTGGTGAAACAGTTACCCTAGTAGGAGGTTTTCTTGCCGGTAGTCATGAATTGAGTTACTGGTTGGTTCTGGGTAATGCAGTTGCAGGTGCTGTTATTGGCGGTATTTGCGGCTATTGGGTTGGTAGGCTTGGCGGTTGGTCGTTACTAGTGCGAATTAGTAGCTTTTTTCGGATTTCAGAAGCTCGAATAGTTCTGATTAAAGAACAATTTAGTAGGAATGCTGCAAAAGCTATCTTTTTTGGTCGCTTTCTCGCATTACTACGCATTTTTTCCGCCCCACTCGCTGGTATAGCAGAAGTACCCTTCGGAAAATTCTTTTTATACAATTTAGCAGGAGCAACCGCTTGGGCTAGTGTGATGGTGACATTGGCTTTCTTTGCTGGCAGAATTGTGTCTTTAGAACAACTGATTGCCTGGGTAAGTCGATTTGCGATCGCAACGTTACTTATCCTTGTTGCTGTAATTGTCGTACCTTTGTGGTTGGAGTCTCGCAGAAAGGGAGTAGAGGATGGTAATTCGTAATTCGTAAT
>CAZZXJ010000209.1:0-1437 GCA_964657905.1 uncultured Stigonema sp. | reverse complement strand
AATTGAGTTAATAATTACAAATTACGAATTACGAATGATTAATTATTTCGCTGTGCCCAAATGCGAGTAGGTAGACCCCAAACGTAGATAAAGCCTTCAGCTGCTTTGTGGTCAAATTTATCCTCGGCACCGTAAGTTGCTAAGTCAGGGGTGTAGAGAGAATTTTCGGAACTACGCCCAACAATGAAGGCGTTGCCTTTGAAAAGTTTCACCCGCACAGTTCCAGACACTCGCTCTTGTGTGTTTTGAATAAAGGCATCCAGTGCAGCTTTGAGTGGATTGTACCATAGACCGTTGTAGACAATTTGACTGTAAGTCTCTTCTATACCACGCTTGTAGTGGCTGAGATCTGAGGTCAAAGTCAGGCTTTCTAAATCTCGGTGTGCCTGAATTAACACGATCATAGCGGGAGCTTCATAAATTTCCCGTGATTTGATGCCTACTAAGCGGTTTTCTATCATGTCGATACGTCCGACGCCGTGATTCCCAACCACCTGGTTGAGTTGTTCAATGAGTTCAACTGGGTTTTTGGGTTCACCGTTGAGGGTAGTAGGAATGCCTCTAATGAAACCAATTTCAATGTACTCTGGCTCATTAGGGGTGTCGGCGATCGCCTTAGTCATCAGATAAATTTCTTCTGGTGGTTCTATGGTGGGGTCTTCCAGAACACCTGCTTCAATGCTGCGACCAAGCAAGTTACGGTCAATGCTGTAGGGACTCGATTTTTTCACTGGTGAAGGGATACCAAACTGTTCACCATAGGCAATGGTTTGCTCGCGGCTCATTCCCCATTCCCGTGCAGGTGCGAGTATCTTAAGATTGGGGTTAAGGGCAGCAACGGCAACATCAAAGCGAACTTGATCGTTACCCTTGCCAGTGCAGCCATGTGCGATCGCATCAGCGCCGTATTTTTCTGCTGTTTCTACTAATACCTTGGCAATCAGCGGACGAGCAAGGGCAGTTCCCAGAGGATAGCGATTTTCGTAGAGGGCGTTTGCTTGAATAGCACCAAAGGCGTAATCTTTCACAAAGCTCTGTTTGACATCCGCCACCAAGGATTCACTAGCTCCCGATTTCAGAGCTTTTTCTCGCACTGACTCCAATTCGTCTCCCTGACCTAAATCTGCTGCAAGCGCAATCACCTCTTCCACACCCCACTCCTGCTTTAAGTAGGGGATGCACACTGAAGTATCAACTCCACCAGAATATGCCAGAACAACCTTTTTTGCGCGACCCATTTGTTTCTCCCGTTAGTACAACAAATAATGAGTCACTATTATCTAACTAATATACAAGAAAAAATCCAGTCATTTTATACAAATTCCAGTAAGGTAATAACTTCAAGGCTATGAAAAGGAGACGTGACGTCAGTCGTCAGGAGCCAGAACAACCCCATGTCTAAAGACATTCGTTTCAATAAAGAATTTTGTTTCTTTG
>CAZZXJ010000208.1:4087-9719 GCA_964657905.1 uncultured Stigonema sp. | reverse complement strand
TTAATGAATTAATTATTAATTAATTTAGGAATTTTTAATTACGAATTACGAATTACGAATTATGAATTATTCCGTCAATAACGAGGTGGCAAGGTGGAAGATACCGACGGTGAGGTTTCATCGACTACTCCTGTCCAAGGTGTGGTGGGAGTGTCTGAATCATTTTCTAAAGGTAAAGTAGGCATTGATGAGTCATCTGTTGGTAAAGGGCGTGTATGGTCAGACTTTATCAACTCGTCAACTGCCTCAAGAGCTAGGGATGCAGATTGATAACGCTGTTGGAAGTTTTCCAACACCATTTTGCTAAGAATACTAGCCAGATCGGGGCTCACGTCTGCTTTGTGAATCCATTTCAACTCTCCATTAGCATCTGTTTCTATCTCATGGGGAGCTATACCAGTTAAGGCTTTTATGCCTACCATGCCAACTGCATAGATGTCACTGCTGTATTGTGGACGCCCAAAACATTGCTCGCTTGGTGCATAACCCTTAGTACCAATGCCAATGGTGAAGGCGGCTTGCTCTTGATGCTCAAGTAGTTGTGTCGTGACTTCTTTGACGGCACCAAAGTCAATCAGTACCAGTTTGCCGTCTGAGTCTCGCCGGATAATATTGTTGGGTTTAATATCCCGGTGGATCACACCGTTTTGATGGACAAATGCCAATGTTTGCAATAAGTCCCGCAAAATTTCGATAACTATAGTTTCATTGATGCCTTTGCCTGGTGGCAGTTCCTGACTCAGATCATTACCGACTATATACTCTTGAACTAAATAAAATTCTTCTTCCTCTTCAAAATAAGCTAAAAGCTGAGGTATCTGGTTGTTTGTTCCCAATTTTTGCAGCGTTTGGGCTTCTGAATTAAATAAACGTCTGGCAACTATCAACTGCTCTGGTTTATTGTGGGCTGGTTTTAGCTGCTTAACAACACATAGAGGGTTGCCTGGAAGTCTAATATCTTCGGCAATATAAGTTTCGCTAAATCCGCCTGAACCTAGAACTTTGACAATCTTGTAGCGCCTGTCAAGGACTTTTCCTGATATTGCTATTTCCTTTTGCTGGAGTAGGTCTTTGAAGTCATCCTGTTGACTAAGAATCTCTTGGACAACATGGTGAGAGGCATATTTGTGAAAAATATCCACCAATTGACTTTTTCTTAATATTTCCCTAGCGACTTCAGTTCCCAGATAGCAGAATCCGACGGCGGCGATCGCTACCACTGGCACAGTAGTTGGGAAAATTAACTGACCATAAACGAATAATACATAGCTAATTCCTCCCCAAGTGGTGGCAAGGGCGAGGCTTAAGAACAATCTAGTGATAGCTCGCTTTTTTCTGGCAACTATTACCCCGCATCCAGCGACTAAACCAAGTACGAACAATCCACTCCCTCGCTCACTCTTAATTGCTGGCGCGATCGCTCTACCTGCCATTAAAGTTGCGATCGCATTAGCGTGAATTTCTACTCCCGACATGTCCTCAGGAAACAGCCAGCCTTGGGCAGCAGTGGCGTGATAATCGTTTCCCAGCTTGGTTGTTGCCCCAATCAGGACGATTTTGTCTTGAAAAACCTTTCCCTGCTGCAAATAGGTGTTCCAATTTTGTGGGTCGAGTACGTACGAGAAGGGAATGACTTCAAATGTACCCGCAGCTCCCTCAAAATAAATTTGATTGCCCTGGGGTCGAGGATAATTTACTTGGGCTGCCCTAAGAACTGCTTCATCAAAGGAGGGTATTTTCTCTATTAGCTCCTCACCTAACAACTTGGGAAACTCGCTAGCCAATTTGCGAATCTTACCATCTACGTCTAAAGGAAAATTAACCGAACCAATTGATACAGACCCTGTAAGAAACATCTGCTGCGGCTCCTTCAGTTGTATGAAGCTACCTTGGTCTGTCTGAGAATTTTCGTAATCCGCAGCTAAAGTAACTTGACTTCCATGACGCTGCAATAACTCTCGCAACTTTTTATCGTCGTCTTTGCCGTAACTACTTGGTGTATCAAACACCACATCTAACGCTACAGACCTTGCCCCCGCCTGAATCAACTTCTCAGTGACTTGAGCGTATGCCTGACGTTTAAAGGGAAAAGCTTTCAATGGTTCCCAGTAGGCATACTGTTGTGGATTTGTTTTATAGTACTGTGCTGGGACTGATATAGACTGATCATCAATTGCCAGAATCACTATGTCTTTGGTCGGAGTTAACGGTCCCCGCAGTACATAAAACAATGTTTGCGCCTGACCTTCCATAAATTGAGCCAAGCCCAAACTAGAAGCTGCTAGCAGTGCTGCTCCTACGGCAGAAGTGATATTGAGCATATGACCTAAGCGAGCCATTAGCTTTAATGAGCGTGCTAACCCCGTCGAAGTCGCTTTTGTTGGTTTATTTGACGATCGATTGGCAGCAGAGATATATTTTTTAGTTAATGTAGATGTAGGTTTTTCTGCCATATTGTTTTACTTATAATGCCTTTATTGATACGCTCTTTTAGTGCAATAACATTGAAATAAGACTTATATGAGAATCTTATACTTATGTAAAGCATCCTCTATTCTTCACAAAACTTACCTAAGTTTTGCTTTTTGTCTAAACCCGGTTTTTGCGACGCACCCGTTACAGCCAGACAATGTATAACTTTTGATTGTCTGACTTAGCTGACTAGTGCTGGGCGGCAGAAATAACTAGACAGTTAGAAACAGGTTCAAACAAGCGTCTATGTCTGTATTTTTCTCTCCTGACTCCTGACTTCTGACTTCTGAGTCCTTGTACTAGAGTTATTGTTCCACCAACACGTGAGTTGTGGCATCGACACGTTGCTGCGGCAAGCGAGTTGTGTCTGGAGCGAAGAAAGAACCGTCTTCATGGCGGGAAACTGCTCAACAAACAGGGGCTTGCCGCTCCTCGTCCTACGTGCGAATACGCACGCCTAGTCACGTTTACGCAAGTGTCCTAGATATTCTGCCACCACGGGTTCACTGCTACTCTACCTAATACTCTATCTAATGGGAAGCACCTAGCACGAGAACTTCTTGTTAGGGCATAGAGGTGTGAGATGCGTCTCACTGTATGGCAAGCAGTTCTTTGGGGGTGAATCAGGACAGATGCAAGCCTACACCCTACCCCAAGTCTATTAGATACCTCTTTAGGAGTAAACTTGTCTGGTATACAGCTACGCATGCTGTTATTAAGTCAATTTTATTGGTAGATTTTGGTTACGGTATGCGGATGACTGCACCGAGGGAGAAAAAGGTTTTGCACATGTTAAGCTTAACATCAATGTTTCAGCGGATTTTCTACTATGAGAGAGGTTAGATACAAGCTGTATATGACAATATGTTTATAGATATTAGCAAACTTATTATTTTATAATTGCTATAATCTATTGTTCAATCTAAATTCTTTTCTATTATTTAGGTGTAATTTTCTATGGGTTCTCCGATGAATCGTCTGTCTATTTTTGTAGACGGAAACAATATGTTCTATGCTCAACAAAAAAATGGTTGGTTTTTTGACCCTCGGCGAGTCTTAGATTACTTCAAACATGAGCAATCAGAAACAACATTAATTAATGCATTCTGGTACACTGGCTTAAAAGACCCACAAGATCAGCGAGGTTTCAGAGATGCTCTAATTAGTCTGGGATATACAGTCAGAACTAAAATTCTTAAAGAATACTACGATGATTCCTCCGGTCGTTACTCGCAAAAAGCAAATTTAGATATTGAAATTGTTGTAGATATGTTTAACACAGTAGATCAGTATGACCGAGTAGTTTTATTTAGTGGAGATGGAGACTTTGAAAGAGCGATTGAACTATTACGCTCGAAAAATACTCATATTACAGTAGTATCAACTGAAGGAATGATCGCTAGGGAATTACGTAATGCTACGGATAGATATATAGACTTGAACGATATCCGCGACCAAATAGAAAAAACAGAAGGTTAGTAGCCTTAGCAATTATTTTTTACAAAGGTAAGAGTAAAAAATTAAAAACTATAAAGTCAAAATTAAACAACGAGCTGGAAATGAATACCAAAGCAGATAGAATCATCATTTTTGACACAACACTCCGAGATGGCGAGCAGAGTCCGGGAGCAACCCTGAATATAGATGAAAAGCTAGTGATCGCCAAGCAACTGGCGCGTCTGGGTGTGGATGTAATCGAAGCAGGTTTCGCCTTTGCTAGTCCTGGAGATAGGGACGCCGTTAGCAAAATTGCCGAAATTGTGGGAACAGAAGATGGTCCGATAATTTGCTCTTTGGCAAGAGCGCGGCAGGATGATATTAAAGCAGCAGCAGAAGCTATAAAACCATCTGCCAAAGGTAGAATTCATACTTTTCTTGCCACGAGCGATATTCACCTTAAGTACAAACTGAAAAAAACAAAATCAGAAGTGCTAGCGATCGCCGCAGAAATGGTGGCTTATGCCAAAACCTTCACGGCTGATGTAGAATTTTCTCCGGAAGATGCCGGACGCTCTGAACCGGAATTTCTTTACGAAGTATTAGAGCGAGTAATCACGGCAGGCGCAACAACAGTTAATATTCCTGACACTGTCGGCTACATCACACCTAGTGAATTTGGGGCGCTGATTAAAGGCATTAAAGAAAACGTACCCAATATCGACCAAGCAATTATTTCCGTTCACGGACATAATGATTTAGGTTTAGCAGTTGCCAACTTCTTAGAAGCCGTCAAAAATGGTGCACGGCAGTTAGAATGCACCATCAACGGTATTGGTGAGAGAGCCGGAAATGCAGCGCTAGAAGAATTGGTTATGGCTTTGTATGTGCGACGGCAATATTTCAATCCGTTTTTTGGACGCCCAGCTAATTGTGAAGAACTTTTAACAAATATTGACACTAGGCAAATTTACAAAACCTCACGCTTGGTGTCTAATTTAACGGGAATGCTAGTGCAGCCAAATAAAGCAATTGTAGGGGCAAATGCCTTTGCCCACGAGTCTGGCATTCACCAAGATGGTGTGCTAAAAAATAAGCTCACTTATGAAATTATGGATGCTCAATCAATTGGATTGACAGCAAATCAAATTGTTTTGGGCAAACATTCAGGAAGAAATGCTTTCCGGACTCAGTTGCATGAATTGGGATATGATCTGTCAGAAACAGAATTAAATAAAGCGTTCATCAGGTTCAAAGAGGTAGCGGATAAAAAGAAAGAAATTTCGGATTGGGATTTGTCAGCAATCATTAACGATGAAATCCAACAAGCCCCCGATTTATTCCGTTTAGAGTTGGTGCAAGTTTCTTGTGGCGATCGCGCCCGTCCCACCGCTACAGTCACCCTCCGAACTCCAGAAGGTGAAGAATTAACCGATGCGGCGATCGGTACAGGACCAGTAGATGCTGTTTACAAAGCAATCAACCGCGTGGTTAATGTACCCAACCAGTTGATTGAGTATTCCGTACAGTCGGTAACAGCAGGTATTGATGCTATTGGGGAAGTCACCATCCGCCTCAAGCACGAAAATAGAGTGTTTTCTGGTCATGCAGCTAACACAGATATCATCGTAGCATCAGCCCAAGCTTACGTAAATGCACTTAATAGATTGTCTGCGGCATTACAAAACAAACAAAATCAACAGCAAGTAACAGCATAATTCGT
>CAZZXJ010000208.1:0-4077 GCA_964657905.1 uncultured Stigonema sp. | reverse complement strand
CGAATTACGAATTATTAAAATCAGTATTTGCTGCAACTTGCTCCCAAGCATTTAACTCAGCAGTCAATGACTCAATCTAACGAGCGAAACTTACTATAGGCATACTTTCCAAGCACCAAACGCATGGTCAGATTTCCTCTCGTTCCTACGCTCTGCGTGGGAACGCATTCCGGAGGCTCTGCCTCCACTAAATTTTGGGAGGATTCATCCGTGGGGCAATAATTACGAATTCAATACGGTTCGGATAAGTAGAGACGTTCCGGCGGAACGTCTCTACACGCATGGATTTTTCACGAATTACCTTAACCGAACGGTATTGATTACGAATTATTTTGACCCCACAACAAAACTACTTATTTTGTGGACGATGTGAACTTACAGAACTTGCAGACCAAGACATTTTTGAAGTGTCAGTTTATATGGCACAAAATCGGGGCGTTGCAGCAGCACAACGCTTCATTGATACCATCAACCAGAAGTTCCAGCTACTAGCAGAGTCTGCCCGATTAGGGCGAAGTCGCGAAGAACTTGCCCCAGGATTACGCAGTCTTCCTTTTAGTAAGTATGTAATCTTCTATCGCCCTATCTCAGGAGGTATCTTAGTAGTTCCGGTACTCCACGGCGCTCGTGACATCACAAGCGTCTTTGAAGCAGAAAAAGATGGTTGATAGGCTTCTCCCTTGCAGTCAAATAATCTCGACCACCTGATTGCCGATCGCCTGTCCACTTTCCACCGCTTCATGAGCTGCGGCAATTTCAGATAAGGGAAACTGCTGATCGATAACGTGATGTAGGACACCAGCTTTTAGGCAAGTTGTAATATCCTCTGCGGCTGCTTGATGGGCAGCTTTCGGCATGACGTAGACCAACACATAATGAACTGTGATGTTTTTGTAGACCAACGGGTAAAAGGGGATCTGCGGCTGAACGTTAGAATCAGAGGCATAAGTGGCAATGACTCCATTGCGCTTCAGCACTGCCAAGTTCGTCTCAAGATTGCTGGCAAAGTCAACCTCGACTACGCGGTCAACGCCTTCTTTGCCTGTAATATCTTTAACACGAGCCGCCACATCTTCCGTTTTGTAGTTAATTACGTAATCTGCTCCCGCAGCATGGGCCATTTCCGCTTTTTGGGGTGAACTCACCGTGGCGATCGCCCTTGCACCGCCCCATTTTGCCAACTGAATCGCGTAATTTCCCACCGCACCAGCACCGCCAGTGACTAAAATTGTCTGTCCAGTCACAGCGCCATCCTGGAAAACACTGTAATGAGCAGTCATCGCCGGCACACCTAAACAAGCGCCTTCAGCAAATTCTGTGTTGTCGGGCAAAAAAACAGCATTGTCACTAGTCACGACTACATATTCCGCCGCCGTCCCAAACGGGCGACTTAGGGTAGCTTCATAAATCCACACCCTTTCCCCAACCCGTGAGGGGGATACGCCTTCTCCCACTGCTTCGATTACCCCCGCTCCATCATTGTGGGGAATCACTCGTGGATGCCGCATTTTCAGTCCACCCCAGCCACTCCGCTGCTTGACATCGGATGGGTTGACACCACTCGCGTGAATTTTCACCCGCACTTCGCCGGGACCAACTTCAGGGAGATCGACTTCGCCCACACTCAGAACGTCTTTGGCGTTACCAAGTTTTTCATACCAAGCTGCAAGCATTGTTTTTGTTACCTTATTTTCTCATAGTGGTTCACCGGACTTGCGGTTCGTTATGTATACTCCTTCACCTGAAGCCGACAACCCTGAGAAATTTCAGCGACTGAAGCTGATGGGGTGACAGCAAGTCCAAAATAGCGAACTTTTGAGAATATACATTTAGCCGAGATATTTTTTATTTCAGGAAAGTTGTTTTCGGATAGCCTGGACAAATTCCAGAACAGCATCGTACTGGTCAGGCATTGCGATATATTGCAACAAGAGTGCTTTGTCTAAATTTGGGAAGAAACCACTACGGTTTACTTCTTCATACTCGTTTGCTGCGTTTAAACGGAATATTTTCATAGTGTCAGATTTCCAAAACCAAACTTCAGGAACTTTCCTGGGTCTATATAGCTCCTTTCTATTAATGGTTCCACTGGTGACGATAATTTCAATAACAATGTCGGGCGTGTCTTTATCAGTGCTTATGCAGTAGGACTCATCGGGTGTACCAGAGGCATAGCCTGGTTCTTCAAGGGTGAAGCCGCCTGTTGCGTAAAACCTGATACCCAACTCTCTCATGTACGCTTCTAGCAGTAGTCCCAAAGTCCGTTTCACGCGCTCATGCCAATCGCCAATTGGAGACATAATTTCTAAAATTCCTAACAAATAAGACAGTCGGACATCGCGGTTGTCCTTTAGCAGTGCCTCAATACCTTTAAACTTCTCCCAAGTAACATCTTTTAGTGTTACTAGTCTTTCTTCTGTGGGTTGCTCTAAAAAAAGTGGAATGCTCATATTGTGCCTCTCAACAGTTCTTAAAAAACTAACAGTGACTTTTAACAGAGGGCATGAAAACTAGTGGTGTAATCTTAACTGACCAAATCAAATCTCTAGACTGGAAAGCCAGAAAAATTCTGTTTGTAGAGAAAGCGGAGCAGGATTTAATTGAAGAAGTGCAGGCAAAAATCGAAGCCCTAATTCTGTAGACAATAATTTTAGCGATCGCCCACCCTTTTATTTAGTAAGAATGTGCGCTTCCTCAGTCACTACCCAATACGGTTCGGAGCAGATGATTTCCTCATTTACAACCCATGTAGAGACTAGGAGGTGCAACGTCTCTACACGCATGGATTTTTCACGAATTACCTTTGCCCACTTACATTGACCTAACCTCCTAACCGACTTTCTTCAAGTGTATCTATATCAAATTTAGCACGTAGCCAAGCTTCGTATTGCCAGTTAGAATGGCGTTGCGTATTACCAATGTAAATTAATCTTGAATCAGTCGTTGGCTTAATAGGGTCGCTAATTCTTTCTAACATCATTTGCTTAGTAAATTTCAAGCAAATTACACCTGTTGGATAACCCGTAGAGATTTCACACATCCAGCCTTTATAGTTTTGCTCTTGTCGTAGCACTACAGCTTGGTAAAGTAGGTCAGTGTCGCTATTAGTCATTTGTGATCTCCATTCACTTGATCTCTTTTAACCAGTTTAGGAAATCACTAACAGACTAAGGCGTTTTAAAATACCAAGAACATCGTACAATTCATTGTCAGGATTTCGGAGTTCAAAAACTCTAGAGGTAGCATAATTTGGGGTTTTTCCTTTAACTAATTTCAGAAATATAAAACTTCCTCCAGTGGTAATCATGCCAAAACTAGGCTTTTCTGGGTAAGGATTTGCTAACATATAAGCTAGGATTTGAGCTAGTCCAGCTTCTATAGAAAAAGCTGCCTGTTTGGATTCAATCACCATTACCCAAAATTGTTCTTTTAAAATCAAGACATCTAAACTACCCTTGATGACAATATCTTTATCTACTGCGGAAATTTCTATAGATTTTTCCGACCTAACATAAAACGGAGATAAATAAAAGTCACCAATAAATAAAAGTGGGTCTAATACTGACATCTTGACAACATTTTCAAGCATAGGTGGATACCTTAGTAAATTAAAATATCCTGCCTGAACTTTGTCTAATTGTTGTCTTTCCAGTTCAGTAATCTCAGATAAATTATCTTGCCATTCTCGAAAGAATTGCTTATCCCGAATTAGCTGTAGTCCAAATAGAGTTTCTAACTCTAATAAGGTGACATCTTTTGCTTGAATTGTTTGCACCATAATTATTGGGGAATGGTAAATTATATTAAGTCCTTTTATTGTAATCTTAACTGAACAAATCAAATCGCTCTTATGGAGAGCCAGAAAAATTCTGTTTGTAGAGAAAGCAGAGCAGGATTTAATTGAAGAAGTGCAGGCAAAAATCGAAGCTCTAATTCTGTAGACAACAATTTTAGCGATCGCCTACCCTCCTATTTATATAGAGAAGCTAGAGGGCGAATGAGTAAAAATACTATTTTTCTTTGGGTAGAGCCTTTGGAGCAACGTGAGAACCTACATCTGGAGGAACAACTTACAGT
>CAZZXJ010000207.1:5719-9726 GCA_964657905.1 uncultured Stigonema sp. | reverse complement strand
CCTGACTACTTCATCACATTGATATTACGCAGATTATATACTTTTTTATTACCATCGTATTTTATGGAAACGAGAGCCAACATAACAGGTTTCTGGCGGCGTCAACCCACCAAGCGTCATCAGCTTCCTCCTCGTAAAGTCCAAAAGACGGGGCAGAATCAAGCGAAATCTACCTCAGAGCAGCAACGTCCCTCCAACAAACTCAGCCCACCCCTAACTACTGCTACATCTATAAGAAGACCAGGGGCGGTTATACCAGTCATGAAACCAATGACTACCAGTAAGGGTAAAATCCCACCCTTCAACCCCAACGCTGTCAAGGGGAAGACCCCACCCTTCAATCCCAATGCTGTCAATTTCAAGAAAGTACGGATGCGGAAGCAGGCGGTTCCCAAAAAAAACAGTCGCACCCGAAAAACGCGACTAAAACCCATGGCAAGAACTATTTTGTATGCCTTGCGGTTGTTGATTGTCGGAGTTGGTATCGGCGCGATCGTGGGTACAGTGTTGTCAGTATTCGACCCTGCGACTCGCATCACTACCGCAGGATCACAATCTAACACTACGGTTGAGCAAGCGCAGCCACAACCTACTCCAAATACCCCTGTTGCCGCTTCCGGCTTATTCCTATCTCAGGAAAATATCTCCTTGAAAACTGCTCTACAACATTTAGTGACTGGCGATCCAAATCTTACACCAGGAGTTTTTGTAGTAGATTTGGATAATGGCGCTTACGTGGATATAAATGCGAATTCGACTTTTCCCGCCGCCAGCACGATTAAGCTTCCCATTATTATTGCCTTTTTCCAAGATGTGGATGCTGGAAAAATCCCTTTGAATGAAACACTGACCCTGCGACCGGAGATGGTTGCTGGCGGCAGCGGAGATATGCAGTACAAACCTGTAGGAACTCAGTTCTCAGTGCTGGAAGTTGCAACTAAGATGATGACAATCAGCGATAACACAGCGACAAATATGCTGATTACTCGACTGGGTGGGATGGAAGCGCTGAATCAGCGTTTCCAAAGTTGGGGGTTGACAACCACAGCTATTCGCAACCCACTTCCTGACTTGCAAGGTACAAATACCACCAGTCCCAAGGATTTGGGGAGTTTGATGGCAATGGTCAGTAAAGGAAATTTGGTGAGTATGCCATCGCGCGATCGCTTGCTGGATATTATGCGCCACACTGTGAGAAACCAACTGCTACCTTCAGGTTTGGGAGCTGGCGCAACCATTGCCCACAAAACAGGCGATATTGGTACGATGCTGGCCGATGCGGGTTTAGTCGATATGCCTACTGGCAAGCGCTATATAATCTCTGTGATGGTACAACGTCCGAATAACGACGCCCACGCTGAAAGATTAATTACCGCAATTTCTCGTGTTGCTTATCAACAGTTTAATCAAACTCCTGCCACACCCAGTCGTGCAGGAAGCACTATACCCATGCCCTCAACTGGTTATCAGTCTCCAGTGATGAATACTCCTTTACCCAACGGTACCGGAAGCACTATGCCCATGCCCGCAACTGGTTATCAGCCGCCAATGATGAATCCTCCTCTACCCAATGGTACCGGAAGCACTATGCCCATGCCCGCAACTGGTTATCAACCGCCAATAATGAATCAGCAGTATTATTATCCTTATCAAAGATAAACTTCCCTATTTCATGACATCTACTAAAGCCTCGATCCAATTTTTTGCGCTTCATTTTTGAACAACTCAGCAATGTTAGCTGGCGACGCGATGGTCGTTCTGGAAAACGCATAGTTTTCATGAGGTTGACATCCCGATTTAACTAGGTATGGCATACGGGCGAATCGTAGTTATTTAGTCATAAGGCTGCCATCAACAAGGGTCTAGGGGGATAACCTTGACACTGTCAAAGAGTTCATCATTCCAAACGCTAAAAATTTTGTGGCGATATCGGGCATAAAGAGTGATTTGTTCTCTGGTGTTAAAGGTCTGAATCAATTGCAGCGCGTTGAGATGCCCCTCATAAATTAGACCAACCGTCAAGTTGCCACACACCATCGGCTTCAGCAACATCAACCTTTATGTAACATTTTTTCGTATAAGAGTGAAGATAATGAACTAAAGTTGGATAATACCTCTATGTTCTGCGTGATTTTGTGTTCAAAAAATGCACATTATGATAAGTGAGCCTTTGTTTCTACGCTGCACGTGAGAGAGCTAAGTCACGAATCAGGCTCGTTCTGGAGCGAATATAAGCACTCACAGTGTTGGTTTCTTCACCACTGAGTATTTTTCTGTTTTCTAGCTGCCTAAGTAGCTGCTGAATTAAATCTGTATCACTAAGCCCTAACAGGATCGTGGCTTGAGTTTCCTCAATTATAGCCCAAAGCGATCGCAATATTGAAGAATCTATCATACAACCTCACGCTATAGTGTCTCACAAAAATTTAATATTATCTTTATATTGTATGCCAAATCACTAGAAAGCGCCTGAGAGAAACTACTGAAGTTTTTGTAACTACAAGCCTTGTTAGACCGCCTCAATCATATATGTGGACTCAGTTCTAAAGGCATCGACTTTTCCTGGCACTGATGTAACTCCCCTCAAAATCTGCCCAATGGGATAAATTCCTAAAAGAACCCGCCTCTATAGTACGTTAGCGGGTTGCTGTAAATGTCATCTATCCATCACCCTGACTTTTCACGGCATCTCTGGTTAGGGGCTGGGTGTAGGGTGTAGGGTGTAGGGTGTGGGGTGTAGGGATTTATTTACTTTCAAGGCGATGGGCGTGACTCGGTCTGCATAAGAACCGAAGATATGGGCAGGGAATGCCTTCACGTTAACTGAACCGTATTGGGATATAGTGCAATACGGTTCAGTTAGGGCTGATTGGTAGGAATTTAAATCGGTGTAGAGACGCGAAATTGCACTTCGTGCCGCTGCGCTAACGCGTCTCTACATAAGTTGTCGGTAGGGAAATTATCTTAACTGAACCGTATTGCACTATATATATCCCACACCACTTTTAACTCTAAGTCTAATCACAATATCGAAATAACCGTGAGTCTGAGCAAAGAATTGTGCATTGATTCTCAAATTTATTCCCCCTATTCTTTAAGTTATAACTTCTCCACCGAAGTTGACAGTGAAGAAACTAGAGTTTGTTTGATTACTCCAGAGAAAAACTTTATGAACGAGCAAACACAACCAACTTTATGAACGAGCAAACACAACCACAAACACGGAGAGATATCGAAGCCCATATCACGGCGAAAGCTTGGAAAGATCAGGCTTATAAACGGGAATTACTGAGCCATTCTAAGGCAGTGATTGAGCGGGAATTTAATATTCAACTGCCCGCAGAAGTCAACGTACAAGTGATGGAGGAAAATCCTACATCCCTATACTTTGTAATTCCCATGCGTCCTGAAATTCCAGGACAAGAAATATCTGATGAACAACTGCAGGCGATCGCTGGTGGAGGATTAGCATCCCAAATAGGAGCTTCTTTAGTCGTAGCTGCGAGTGCTTTCGCAGTCAGTGCGGCTGGTGAAGCACTCAGCAAAAACATAAAAGCTTAGTCTCAAGCAAAAGTAAGTGCAGTGTTTTCAGATGTCATCAAATTCTCATCTCTCTATACATTGCACGAGTAAGAAGTCAAATTCATGAGTAAATATGAGCAAGCAAACACAAACCCGCAGAGATATCGAATCTCAGATTATTGCTAAAGCTTGGAAAGATGAGGCTTATAAGCAAAAACTTTTTTCCAATCCCAAAGCTGTCATTGAGCAGGAATTTAATATTCAACTTCCTGCTGAAATCAAAGTACAAGTTAAGGAAGAGAATCCTACGTCCTTGTACTTTGTACTTCCTATACCCCCTGAGATACCTGGACAAGAAATATCTGATGAGCAACTGGAAGTTATTGCTGGTGGTTTGACAACAGATATAATCAAAGACGGCGTTAAAACAATACTTTCAGCTAGTCTTTCTGTCGTAGGTATTAAGGTAACCAACTAGGGGAGTG
>CAZZXJ010000207.1:0-5709 GCA_964657905.1 uncultured Stigonema sp. | reverse complement strand
ACCCTTACTACTCTGAAACCCTTACTTAGTAACCATTCTAACAAAAAATATGACTCTACAACCACAAACACGCAGAGATATCGAAGCTCACATTGTTGCCAAAGCTTGGAAAGATGAGGCTTATAAGCGGAAACTTCTCTCTAATTCCAAAGCTGTCATTGAGCAAGAGTTCAACGTTCAACTTCCTCAAGAAGTGAGCGTGCAAGTCATGGAAGAGAATCCTACATCTTTGTACTTTGTACTTCCTCCACGTCCCGAAATATCTGGACAAGAGATATCCGACGAACAACTACAGGCAATTGCTGGTGGACTAGGCGTGGATAAAATTGTTGCTGCAACAGCAGGCTATGTATCAGCTTTGGCATCTGCCTCAGCAGGTTACATTGTGACATCGAAAGTCGGTTAAGTAGGTCGGCGCAATTATTACTAGTTCATAGTTGCGCAACTACAAGCTTATACAACATTTGTTTTTGTGTCAGGTTTCTGTTACATCAAGTCCGGATAAACACTTGTCCGACACGAACGTAGCGATATAGCAGTGAAGCAATCTCAAGTCCTTGCGATTGCTTCTCTTCTCCTATGGGAGACGCTGCGCGAACGAGTAGACCCCGAAGAGGTCTACTTTTTACTCGCAATGACATAAGTAGTAGGACATAATTAATTACACAATGTCATTGCGAATGGAGCGAAGCGCTTGGGAAGCAATCGCTTGGGCTGGGATTGCTTCGCTTCGCTCGCAATGACTGTAAATATTTTTGTCCATCTACTTACCGTAAATCATTAGCCGAACTTCACCTTACTACTGTATGGAGATAATTTGATGAGAAAGGTCGCTATTTATAGTAAAGTTACAAACCCGATATCCCATCTCAATTTATTTGATAATTTCGAGATGAATGGGGTTCCTATAGTTTGTGGTTTGCTTAATAGTGAAACTACTAAATTTGACAAAAATTTACCAGAAAATCAAGAGAAAGTTTTAGTTAAGATCAAAGCCTTTTCTTGCAACTATCGAGATAAGGGTTTGATTTTTACAACCACTATTAAAGCTCCTGAAAACTTAGGTTATGTAATTGGCTCGGACTTTGTTGGTGAAGTTATTGATATCGGGTTAAAAGTTACAAAATTACAAATCGGCGATCGAGTCATTGCTAATAATGCTTTTCCAAAATCAGGTGTTCCAGATGTACGTCCTGGCGTAGCCAGTAACAACAGTTCAAAAGAGTACCAGGTATTTCATCAGGTAAAGTTAATGAAAGTGCCTCAAGAAATGCCTGATGAAGTTGCTGCTGCTTTTAGTATTGGAGGACAAACTAGCTACAGTATTATCCGAAAACTGAATCCAACTCCAGGATCTCACGTTTTAGTGACTGCTGCTAAATCAAATACTTCCTTGTTTGTTATTAATGCTTTAAAAAAGTATAGTGTTAATATTTATGCGATAACTACCTCAATGCTTTTTGCAGAAGAACTGAAAGCAATGGGAGTTAAGGCTGTTATTTTAGTTGAGCCAAAACCTAATAGTCTGACAGAGAGTCAAGCTCTTCAAAAAATAGTTTCAGAAACAGGTGGATTTGATTGCGTATTCGATCCATTTTTCGATCTTTATTTGGGACAGGTCGTCAAACTCATGGTTAATGGTGGTAAGTACATATCTTGCGGATTATATGACCAATACCTCGACACAATTGGTCATCAACCTACACCATCAGCTTTAGATAACTTTACCATGTCATTAGTCATGATCAACAATTTACAAATAATTGGTAATTGTCTTGGTTTGGAAGATGATCTGCAAAATGCTATACAAGATTATGCTTCAGGTAATCTTAATGTAGTGATTGACTCTGTATTTACTGGTAAACAGATAGGTGCTTTTTTTGAGCGAACTTATAATGCAAAAGATAGATTTGGTAAAGTTGTTTATAAGTATGAATGATAAGTAATATGATGTCCGTTTAATTACTTATAAATAAAAGATAGGCTCGTAGTTGCGCTTCAGCGCTCTTAACAGTAGGAGAGATCTGAAGCGCAACTACGAACCTTATTACAAGTGTTGAACAGGACATAATATAAGAGATATTTTGTAAAGCAAACATTAAATTATGGCATGGTGTGTGATTGTGTAAGTTATGGACTCATTTTTAGTTATTGATTCCCATTTTGCGCTCCTAATGACTATCTGAAATAGTGCATTAAGGTAGTGTAAAACACCCCATTATACTTGAAAAATAAAATCCAAGAGAATGAAATGATGACTAGTGACAACTCTCAGATCAATTTATTTGATAAAAAAGATACTGTTTCCAATATCTCTACAGATGACTTAGTTAAAATTGTTGAAAAAGCGAGTACAATTTTTGAGCGTGTTAGTGCAGAATTTGTCCCCAAAAACTTTGAGGAAGAGCAAAATTTAATCAACTCGCGATTAGAGAAATGGTGTCAAGTTTCTGCCAACGGCAATCAGCAAAAATTTATTAAGCGTCTGACTTGGGATGGTATAGATATTGATAAAGTTCGTCGTGCTTTAGGCAATGTGAGTTTGGTCGATCAGCAATATCTACCTAGTTGGACAAATACGTTGAGGGAGGCAATGGAGATTGCTAGCTCTATTGGTCAGAAAATTTTTACCCAAAGTAACACAGAACAGCGTCAGTATATAGACGTCAAAGAACCATTGCCATTTGAGGAAATATTCATACCATTTATTGATACTGCTAGTAAGAAACTAATTGAGTGTACTGGGTCTAGTTACGAGTTACTATCAGCCACTGCTCACGCCCAACTAGAACGAAGTCTTCTCAAACAGTTGAGCACTATTTTTGCCTTGCCCTTGGACTTAGAATTCTCGCTTTTTCGCTCTTGTCGGGGTTCTCAATTAGCCCGCTTGATCGAACAACTGCAGAAAAATTCTTCTAAGTCCAAGTATATAGAGTTTGTGCAAAATTTGCTGAACGACGGACTATTATCTTTCTTTCAAGAGTACAGTGTAGTAGCTAGGTTAGCAGCCACAGTTACAGATTTCTGGGTTGAAGCTGTAGGAGAATTTCTCCATAGATTAGCTTCAGACTGGGAAAAAATTCAGCAAAGCTTTCAGAAAGATCGGGAACTAGGACAAGTTGTTGCTGTTGAAGCGTCACTTTCCGATCCCCACAATCGCGGACGCTCTGTATTTATAGTTAAATTTGCTTCCAACTTGAAGCTAGTTTATAAACCTAAAAACTTAGGTTTAGAACAGGCTTATTTTGAGTTTATTAGCTGGATCAATCAACAAGGAGCGACTCTTCCCCTAAAAGTACTCAATATCCTCAACTGCTCCACCTACGGTTGGATAGAATTTGTAGAAGCTTTGCCTTGTAAAAATCAACAAGCAGTGAAAAGCTATTATCAGCGTGCAGGCATGTTACTATGCATCACCTATGCTCTAAGAGGAACAGATTTTCATTATGAGAATTTAATTGCTTGTGAAGAACAGCCAATTCTGATAGATTTAGAAACGCTTTTCCATCATGATTTTCAAATACAAAAAGAAGATAATCGGGCAATATCACTAGCCCAAAAAGAACTGCGGAATTCAGTAACAGCCACTGCTCTCTTACCAGGAGCATATCTTCCTGTGGGGCAGACTGGAGAATTGGTACTCGATATTTGTGGTTTAGGAAATATAGTTGAACAACAGATAACCATGTCTGTACTGAAGTGGAATTATATTAATACAGACAGCATGATGATGGTGGTGGAAAAGGAGACTGAGATATTGGCTAATACTAAAAACAATCAACCTTTTGGGAAGGGTGTTGATACGTTACTGAGCCACCATAGTGAAGAATTAATTGCTGGGTTTCAGCAAATGTATAGATTTTTGATGCAAAGAAAAGAGGCACTCTTAGCTATTCACGAGCCGCTAGCGACATTTGCTTGCCAGAAAGTACGTCTGGTACTTCGTAACACGAGTCTTTACATCTCAATTTTAAGTAACTCTTTACATTATAAATGTCTCCGAGATGGTGTAGAACGTAGTATCGAGTTAGACATTCTCAGTAGAAGCTTTCTTGCTTCCGAAGACAAAGATCCTCTTTGGCCAATATTAGTAGCGGAGAAGCAGGCTATAGAACAACTAGATATCCCTTATATTAGTTCTTATTCAAATAGTAATGACATAATTCTCAACTCAGAGACAACAATCGAAAAATTTTTCAAGGGTTCTAGTTACGATAGTGTTGTTTCCCGTATACAAGAACTGAGTGAGGAAAATTTAGCCGGACAGATTAGTCTGATTAAGAGTTCACTCTATTCATATCTTACCGACGAACATCCAGATGAGTCAACATTACAAAACTCCGAGATGAGACTCAACACGGTTGTTCCCTTAGAAGAAGAGGCTATTCTACAGCAGGCGATCGCAATTGCTCAAGAACTACAGCATCGAGCTATTCGAGGAAGTGAAAATGATGTTGCCTGGATCGGGATAAGATATGTTTTTGAGTTAAAAAGGTTTCAACTACGACCTCTGGGCTTTAGTTTATATGATGGCTGTTGTGGTATATCTCTATTTTTAGCAGCTCTGGCAAATGTTACCGATAAACCAGAATTTGGCGAACTTGCATTAGGTTCTCTACACTATCTCCGGGAGATTGTGTACGAAAAAGATCCTCAGGTTCAGAAAACTCTGACTGAAAATATGGGTATTGGTGGTGCCAGAGGTCTAGCTTCTATAGTTTATGCATTCGTGCGTATTGCTGATTTATTGGGTGATACACGGCTCATTGAGGATGCCAAACACATAGCCTCATGGATGACCGTAGACAAGACGACTGCTAACCAAGCACCAGGTCTAATTCACGGTGCTGCTGGCGTCATTCTCAGTCTATTAGCTCTGTACAATGCCACTAAAAAACGAGAAACTTTAGTGCAAGCGATGACCTGGGGTCAGCATTTATTAGATACACGAGTTACCACAAGTGCAGGTCATCAACTATGGACAAACTCTGATGGGGAGCCATTGATAGGATTTTCTGAAGGTATTGCTGGCATTGCCTACGCCTTAGTACAGTTATATGCAGTCACGAAAGACTCTGTCTTTTTATGCGCAGCTCAACAAGCCGTTCACTACGAGCAAAGTAGTTTTTCCTTGAGGGGTGATTTCTTAAATTCCAAAAAAGATACACTCTCAAGCATCAATAGTTGGTGTTCTGGTCTAGCCGGCATGATCCTTGCTCGTCTGGGAGGCTTAGCAATTTTAGATCCAAATGAGATTCGTCAAGAACTAGAAATCGATTTGCAACAAATGCTTCAGTCAGAATTGCAAGTATTAGATAACCTCTGTTGCGGCAATTTAGGTTACATTGATGCGTTACTCGTAGCAGCAGAGCGACTTTCGCGTCCAGAATTGCGAGAAATAGCTCACAAACAGATAGCCCTAGTCTTGCACAGAAGCAACCAAGTTGGTTCTTTTCAACTTCTCCCTAACTTGTCTCCTGACATTTATAATCCATGCTTTTGCCAAGGAACAGCAGGTATTGGCTATGAGCTATTGAGATTTTTATATCCGCAGAAGTTGACTTCTGTGCTGCTGTGGCAATAAGCTAATGCGCTTATAGAACCTTATGGGTATATAGCAATCCTAAATGATTCGTGAACGCAGAGAAACCGGGTTTCTGAAGCCTGAGTTGTGAACAGTTTGTTTGGGCTGTTGATGGTTGACGGTTG
>CAZZXJ010000206.1:0-9728 GCA_964657905.1 uncultured Stigonema sp. | reverse complement strand
AGGAGTCAGGAGTCAGGAGACTCTATATTCTGACTCCCTTGCACTTGCAATGGTAAGGTAACAGTAAAAGTGGAACCAACTCCCATTTGCGAGACTAGATCAATTTCGCCTTGTAGTAGTTTGACTAACCGCAAAACTATTGCCAATCCCAACCCAGTGCTATGGGGATGGTAGGACTTATGGCTAGAACCCACCCGAAAGTAGGGATCAAAAATCCGGGCTTGGTCTTCAGGCTCAATACCAATTCCGGTATCAGAAACTGCGATCGCCCACAAGTCATTGCCTACGGTTTCAGATCTGATTTTATAGCGGTTTGCGATTCAGTGAGGTACATCGGGTAGGGGCGCTCCTGCCCTTCGGGTGACGCTCGTTCCGACGCCGGAGTACCGGAAGATCGCAACGCTAACGCAGTCCCCAGCTTCGGGAAACCCTCCGTCTCCCCTTGGGAGACGAGTCGCGCTCGTTCCTCTGCTGGTGTACGTCTCTCCTTGGGAGAAGATCGCAACGCTTACGCTACCGCAACGCTTACGCGAACAGGGCTGTCTCACCGTTCGCCCCTACGTTGTGGGTGTACTTCATCCGGTTGAAATCCGCTATAATAGTTCATGACTCTGTATAGCGAATTGCATTGCTGATAAGATTGGTGACAATCTGCTGTAATCGCAACGAATCTGTGAGAAGGAGGTGCGGAGCGCGATCAAAGATATTAGAAGTACCATTTCCTGATCCACGCGATCGTACCGCCATGCGAAACTCAACAGAATATCATCAACTTCGCAACTATGCCCTGAATTTGCAGGATCGCTACTTTACTGAAGACGTAACACCACGAGTAGAATAGACCCAAGGTTAGTAGTTACTGATTAGTGGTTAGTATTTTTTTTGACAAACAACAAGCAACAACTGACAACTAAATTTAAGTGGGTAGCCTAATTCAAAGAACCCAAAATCTGGGATTTGGAACGGAGGAACCAATCCTTGGGGCTAATCTTACGAGAGACACCTTCCAGTCTTAGCCCGTCAGCTAACTCCGTAGGCAATGGAAGGAACCCCCAAAATGGCTTTAATAGCAGTTGTTATTGGGGTTTCCTTGACCGATTTTAGTCATTAGTCATTAGTCATGAACAAATGACAAAGGACAAATGACAAAATTAGTTGACCCGCTTCTCCCGTGTCATTTAGTTCATTTGAGAGAAGTAAAAGCTGTGAATATCAAGCCAATTTTAGTGCGTTTACAAAACGCAATAGGTAGAAATGACTTATTTGAGCAAATGGTGTTGCACTCAGCGCCAACAACACCTTTTTCTGAACAAGCTCAATCGGAAAAATCAGTTAACTTAATCGTGGGCTACAACAGTTCTCCTCAAAGTCACACTGCATTAGATCTCACCTTGTTGATTGCCCACCAAACGCATTTAGCTACAAAAGCCCAAGTCACAGTTCAAATCGTTTATGTGCTAGAGGAAAATCAAAGCAATGATTATCAAGAGATCTTCCCAATAGAGGACGTAACAAACAATACATCAGCCTGTCAAGTACCGCTATACTCTCCAGCAACCTCCCCATCAAGAAGATTCGGCACACGCGTCTTAACTCAAATAAAATTGCAGGCAAACGCAGCATGTCCACAAAGAACATCGGTAGATCAATTTACACAAGCAGAGTATATATTGCGGCAAGCAATTTCTCTAGCTGAGGAATGGAAGAGTTCTTTCAAAGCTCATCTGCGGTTTGGTTGCGTTGCTACGGAACTTCAGAAAGTTGTGGAATCAGAACCTGCCGATCTACTCATCTTGGGGTGCAGCTCGGCTAAGCATCCTCTTGTCCAAAAACTAGGTTCTCACTTCCCCTGCTCAGTGCTGGGTATACCCAATTGTGTTGATGATCCAATGAGGTAAATTAGTGAAAAGTCCGCCTGTGCGGACTTTGTTCCTCTAATTGCAAAGAAAAACACAATAAGGGTAGAAGGTAAGGGTAAAACTTACTTACCCTTACCTTCTACCCTTACCTTCAAGATTCTTGACTACTATCCAATCAAGTGTAGTACGTTGCGCAGAACGCTCTCGCCAGCGAAATCCCAAAGCAAGTAGGCAAGGAAGCCAATGGCTGCCAAGCGACCATTCCACAGTTCAGCTTGGGGGTTGAAGCCAAACAGAAATGC
Source organism: uncultured Stigonema sp. (assembly GCA_964657905.1). GTDB lineage: Bacteria > Cyanobacteriota > Cyanobacteriia > Cyanobacteriales > Nostocaceae > Stigonema. The sequence continues at coordinate 7,567 of CAZZXJ010000206.1, read as the reverse complement.
GTTACGATCTTTGCCATTATATGCTTTGGCAACTGGTGGTAAATTATTGCTTGGGCGAGATTCCATTTTTTTCCTTTAAAATCAAGTCGTGCTCTTAGTCATTAGTCCTTTGTAGAGGACTAATGACTAATGATTAGTAACTAATTAAGTGCAGTACGTCACGCAGAACACTTTCGCCTGCCAAGTCCCAAAGTAAGTAGGCAAGGAATCCAATCGCTGCCAAGCGACCGTTCCACAGTTCTGCTTGGGGGTTAAAGCCAAAAATAAAAGCATTCCGGTCGATACCGTTATAAGCTTTAGCGACTGGTGGTAAATCTGTAGAAGGACGGGTTTCAGGAGTAGCCATTATTTACCTCCAAAATAAAGTCGTTTTTCAGTACGTGTAATTTTTAGTAAGCAATCAAGTGTAGTACATCACGCAGGACGCTGTAGCCAGCTAAATCCCAAAGTAGGTAGGCAAGGAAGCCAATCATTGCCAAGCGACCGTTCCACAGTTCGGCTTGGGGGTTGAAGCCAAACAGAAAAGCGTTGCGGTCTTTGCCGTTGTACTCAGTAGCAACTGGTGGTAAATCGGTAGAAGGACGGGTCTGCATTTGTTTAATCCTGTTACATTTGCTTGTTGACCCTAATGTAACAATTCTTAATCTAGTTTCTTTCTGTCTAGAGGCACAAACTCTAAAACTGCTTTTCTCTGGATAAATCTACCTACAGAGGGTGATAAAAAATATTTTTGTGAATAAAGGTAACGAAAATAGCGAAATTGCTATTTATATAAATAGATTTACTAGGACAACCTTTGCCAGATATCTGCCGATATTTCCCCAGATAGGTAGCACAGCAACTAATTATTCACCAATGGATGTGAAATCCCACTACTTTTAAGTATGAAATACGCTAAATAAAGAATTACAAATTAAAAGTTAAGAAATACATCTAGACTAAAGAAGTTTTTGACTTCATCAGGTATATAGTATTGTGTATCCATTTTTAAAGTTTAAATTAGGTAAAAAAACTTCTATCCCGCGCTGTAGAGAAAATTCCAACTTTGGAGAGATGCTTGAATCGCCAGCATTCCATGATTCTGAGCTTAAGAGTTGGGTTGGGCGATAGATACAGACATTTCTTCTCAGGAATTTTTGATTCCCATTGACTTAAGCTTAGAGGAAAGAAATAGGATGTTTCAGAGTAGGTCTATAATGCTGGAACTATATAAGTCGCTCTTTTGGGTGGCACAGGCTCCAGGAAACGTGTTAAATGTTACACCAGCACAGGCGTCAGTAATTAATTCCGGACCGCACTTTTTTCTAGCTTTAATCTCCGGTGTAATTCTGGCTTTTGCCATACAATTAGTTTTAACAAATCTCTCGGTTGCTGCTGGTATTACCTACCTTGGGCACTCATCTAACTCAGATTCATCTGGGAACGGGGAGGCGGAAAGTGTAGGGGGTACGATTCGTAAAATAGGGACAGCAGTAGGATTGTGGACACTGATCACAGTAACGACAGCCCTGGCAATCGCCAGTTTCCTAGCAGCAAAACTCAGCCTCGCGATTCTCAGTCCTGGATTGGGAGCAATTCTGGGGTTGGTGATTTGGGCAGCATACTTTTTGCTGCTAGTTTGGGTGAGTTCAAGCACGGTGGGTTCAGTAATTGGCTCAGTGTTCAACACCGCCACTTCTGGTTTTCAGGCAATCATGGGGACAGCCACCATGGCGCTGGGCGCTAAGGCTGTGAATCAGCAAGTTGTAGCGACCGCTGAAGCAGCAGCAGCAGCAGTACGCCGGGAAATAGGCGGTGCTATCGACCCAGGCAGTATCCGGGATAATGTTGAAGATTACTTAGAAATGCTGCGTCCCCCAGAATTAGATTTATCAAAAATTCGGGGTGAATTTGAAAAGTTACTGAACGATCCGCAACTGCGGGCGATCGCCGGAACTCCAGACCTGCGCAATATCGACCGCCAAAGGTTTCTCGATTTAGTCAGCAGTCGTACCGACCTTTCAAAAAAAGATGTTAGCCGCATTGCTGACACATTGTACGGCGTTTGGCAACAGGTGGTAAGTCAGCATCAACCTGAACCAGACCGCTTGGGTGAGTTGATGGACTATCTCAAATCACTACCGCCAGGACAAACCAAAACAGATGAACTCAACGCCAAACTGGATCAACTGATTGCAGATATGCCTTCTGGAAAAGGTGACCAAAAGGCAAACCAAGAAGCCACCCCAGGACTCATTCAGCGAACCCTGCAACAAGCAATTTCGGCGAGTCCAATTCAGCAGAACCTGCAACAGGCAATTTTGGCACTGACTGGCGTAGTGATGAATCGAGCCGATTTATCAGACTTGGATGTGGAAAAAATCTTAGGGGCACTATCCACAGCCAAAAACAAAGTCAGCGAACAAGCAGATAAGTTGGGACTTCCCACCCCATCACAGCCCTACAGCCCCATTCGCGCTGATGTGGAAAATTACCTGCTCAACACCTATAATTGGCAACTGAGTCGGGAAACAATCGCCGAACAATTTCGCGATGTTCTTTACGATCCAGCAGCCGACCCAGGAACAGTGCGACAGGAGTTAGAGCGACTCAATAAAAACGATTTCGTCAATATTCTCAAACAACGAGGTCTGCTTACCCAAACAGAAATTCAACGTATAGTAGATCAGCTAGAAGCTATCCGCCAACAAGTACTGATCACAGTCACGGCAGAAGAAGAAAGAGAGATAGTACAAGATTTACAGCGGCGCGTGGAAAGTTATCTGCTTGTAACTCCTAAGTCAGATTTGACTCCACAAGGCATTGGGCAGCATTTCAAACCGCTGCTGGAAGAGCCTGAAGCAGATTATGAAACCCTATCTCGGCGACTTGCTCAATTTAACCGCCAAGAGTTGCGGGAGATCTTGCTGGAGCGGAATGATATTCAACCAGAAGAAGCCGACAGAATTCTTGAGGAGTTGGAAAAACACCGGGATGAAGTCTTAGTCGGCGCCAAAGGACTTGCAGATCAGGCAAAATATCAAGCCGAATCGCTGTGGCTGAATTTAAAGGCTTATCTGCGCAACACTGGCAAAGAGGAACTCAACCCCGAAGCTATTCGCGCTGAACTCAAAACCTTGCTGAATGACCCGCAAGCAGGAATGACTGCAATTAGTGCGCGGTTGTCGCGCTTTGACCGCGATACCTTGGTGAAATTACTGGCTCAGCGGCCAGACTTGAGCGAAGACCAAGTTCAACAAATCCTTGAAACTGTTCAGGATTCGTGGCATAGCGTTCGCCAGGCACCACAAGCTGTGGTGGATAAAGCTAAGGAGCAATACGACACAGTAACAACCACGATCTCAGATTACTTGCGGAATACAGGTCAAGGAGAACTGAACCCTGAAGGTATTCAGCGGGACTTTGCCAGACTGTTTGAAAACCCGCAACAAGGTGCTTTGGCGCTGCGCCGTCGTTTGTCGCAGCTAGATCGAGAAACGTTGGTGAAGCTGTTGAGTCAACGTCAGGACTTGAGTGAAGAGCAAGTCAATCAGATCATTGATTCTGTGCAAATCTCGATTCGCAATATTGTGGGTGCGCCTCGTCGCCTAGCTGCTCGAACTCAGGAAAGAGTGCAAACTTTTGGCACTTATGTGGAAGAGTATCTGCGGCGGACTGGCAAGGAAGAACTAAACCCCGAAGGAATCAAGCGCGATTTGCAACTGTTGTTGCACGACCCGCGAGTAGGGGTGGAAAGTTTCAGCGATCGCCTTTCCCACTTTGACCGTTCCACCGTCGTCGCCCTGTTGAAACTGCGGGAAGACCTCTCCGATCAGGAAGCGGCACAAATTGCAGATAGTATCTTCTCTGTACGCGAGCAGTTTGTGGAACAAGTGCGCGGTATCCAGCGGCGCATTCAGGATGTGGTTGATGGAGTTTTTGGCCGCATCCGCAACTATCTCAACTCCCTGGATCGCCCAGAACTTAACTATGATGGTGTTAAGCGCGACGTTCGCAAGTTGTTTGAAGATCCACAGGCGGGGTTTGATGCGTTGCGCGATCGCCTGTCTGCTTTTAATCGGGAGACCTTGGTTGCCATTATGAGTTCTCGAGAGGATATCTCAGAGGCAGATGCAAACCGGATTATCGACCAAATTGAAGGGGCACGCAACAATGTCCTGCAACGGGCAGAACGTATACAGCATGAGGCACAGCGACGCTTGGAAGAAGTGAAGCACCAAGCGCAGCGCCAAGCAGAAGAAACCAGAAAAGCAGCTGCATCGGCGGCTTGGTGGCTGTTTGCAACGGCGGTTGTCTCGGCGTTTTTTGCAGCAGTTGCAGGCGCGGTTGCTGCTGTGATTTTTGTGTAGGTTGACAAGTTGTAATAATACTAATTTTTTCCAGCCTCTCGATATGAGAGGCTTTTTTGTGAGAAAGAACCGCCAAGCCAACCTTACGGCGGTTAAAAACCGCTATAGTTCCCCAGTTCTTCTACCTCAGATACCGATAAACCTGTTAAAGAGGCTATCTGTCCTACCGCCATTCCTTGCTGCAACAAATTTAAAGCTACTTGCCTTAATTGGGATTCTGCCTGATCAGCGCGTTGGCGTTCTTGTACGGCGATTTCTTCAGCGTTTGGTAGCAGCTGATTCGTGTGAATTGCTGACACTTACACTTATATATTAACGTCGTTGCAGTAGTCGCATGAAAGCCGCACCACTCAACAATCCGACAACCTGCACCAAGTAGCTCATCTGACTTGGATTGACGCCCCCAGGAATGTTTAAACTGCCAATGCCGTAAAACATCTGTTGCAAAAACCACCAAAATAGATAAAAAATTGCTGGGAGTTCTACGGGGATGAAGACGATCGCCAGGGGCAAGATTGTGTCAATTTTTGCTTTGGGAAACTTGACAATATAGGCTCCTAAAATAGATGCGATCGCCCCATTCGCGCCAATTATCGGTGTCGTCAAGCCTGGTTCAATCAGAATTTGTACTAAGCCAGTAAGAATGCCAGAAATTAAGTAAAAGGCTAAAAATCGACTATGACCGAGAATATTTTCGAGACTTTTGCCAAAAACCCACAAAAATATCAAATTACCTAAGATTTGACTAAAACTGCCGTGGAGAAACATTCCCATGAACAATGAAGTCGAACGTATCAGCACAACTATCCCAGCCGCCGGGTTACCAGCCAGTGTGTTGGCGATCGCCGCACTAAAAAGCGCTGGAATTACACCCCAACTGCTGACACTCCCGCCCAGTTCATCACTAACCTCTAGTTTCAGTTCCCAAAAGAATAAGGCAATGTTAATGCTAATCAGCCAGTAAATAACTATCGGCTTTCTACGGTTAAGAATGTTGTCGCTAATAGGAATCATCGGAATTTGTTAGTGGTTAGTGGTTAGTGGTTGATGGTTAGTTGTTAATTGTCTCCCCCTACTCCCCCCACTCCCCACTCCCCATTCCCCTAACCTGTGGCAAGATTGAAATCAGATCGTATGGCAATAAACTAGGCAAACCAAATGCTAGGAACCAAACTTGTTGGAAGATACCAAATTATTAGTTATTTGGGAGGAGGAGGATTTGGAGAAACCTTTGTTGCTTGTGATACTCAATTACCCGGTTTACCTCAGTGTGTCGTCAAGAAACTCAAGCTGCAATCAACCGATCCCGCAACTTTGCAAACAGCCAGACGTTTATTTGATACAGAAGCGCAAGTTCTGTATAAATTAGGTACTCACGATCGCATTCCTCAACTTTTAGCTTACTTCGAGGAAAACGAAGAATTCTATCTCGTACAAGAATTCATTGAAGGTCATGACCTTAGCCAAGAAATCACACCAGGAAAACCCCTAAGTCAAGATCAGGTGATTTCCCTTTTACAAGAAACCCTGGAAATATTACAGTTTGTCCATCAGCAAAACGTGATTCACCGCGATGTTAATCCGCGCAATATACTCAGACACAAGCAGGATGGCAAGTTAATTTTAATTGATTTTGGAGCAGTAAAACAAATTACTACTCAGATGGTTACTCCAGGTGGAAAAACAAAATTTACTGTTGCTATAGGTACTCCCGGATACATCCCAGGCGAACAAGCTCAAGGCGATCCAAAATTTAGCAGTGATATCTATGCGGTGGGGATCGTTGGCATTCAAGCCCTCACGGGTCTATTCCCCGATCAACTAGAAAAAGATGCGGAAACTAATGAGATTATCTGGCAAAAACACTCTGCGGTGAACGAAGATTTTGCCAAAATTTTAGACAAAATGGTGCGCTATGACTTTCGCCAACGTTATCCTTCAGCGACAGTCGCTCTACAAGCACTGCTCGATTTAAATAAACCAGACAACAACACAATTGCACTAAATATTCCCATTTCAAAAAAAAATGTTATAAAAATTACTAAACCTAAAAAATATATACTGAGAAAAATTTTCACAGGGATGACTTTAATCGGAATAGGTGTAGTAGCATCTATATACATTACTAATACGATCAATTCTGCTAATGCCACTGAATTGTATAAGCAAGCAAATACGCTTTATGAGTTGCAACGCTATAAAGATGCTTTAACAACTTATGAAAAAGCAGTTAAAATTAGACCTGATTATGCTCAAGCCTGGAATGGACAAGCCAAAACACTGTCTGAATTGAAAGAAGATCAACTCGCACTTGCAGCCTACGACAAAGCAATTCAAATTCAGCCGAATTATTTAGAAGCTTGGAGTGAGCGTGGTTTTGTCTTGAATAAGTTGCAGCGTTATCAAGAAGCAATAGCCTCCTTTGACAAAGCCTTAAAACTAGAAAATAAATCCCCGGAAGTCTGGAATGCAAAAGGTGAAGCTTTAAGTAATTTAAACCAATACGATAAAGCAATTAAATCTTATGAAAAAACGCTTGAATTGAAGCCTGACTATTATGAAGCTTGGTACAATAAGGGTTGGGCATTACATAATTTAAAACAGTACAATGAGGCACTAGTAGCATACGACAAAGCCGTTGAATTAAAACCAGACTACGAGCAAGCATGGTATAATCGGGCCAATGCGCTAGTCAATTTACAACGTTACCAAGATGCGTTTACGAATTATGATAAAGCAGTGGAATACAAGCCAAATCATTACCAAGCCTGGTTGTCTAGAGGCAATGTACTCATCAATTTGCAACGATATGCTGAAGCAATAGAATCTTTTAATCAAGTCATCAAGTATAACCCGAATAACTATAAAGCATGGTATAGCCGGGGCTGGTCACTTCATCAACTTCAACGCTATGAAGAAGCAGTTGAATCTTATAATAAAGCGATTGAATTGCAGCGAAATGACTATCAAGTATGGTATAATCGGGGGAATTCGCTATACAATTTACAGAAATACTTAGAGGCAATAGCGTCTTACAATAAAGCAGTTCGTTACAAACCCGATAATTACGAAACTTTGTACAGCAGAGGCAATGCCTTATTTAATTTGAAAAGGTATCAAGAAGCAATAATATCTTATAACAAAGCTATTAAAATAAAGCCTGATTATCAACAAGCAATAAATGCTCGCAATCAAGCACAACAAGAGTTAGTCCACAG
>CAZZXJ010000205.1:0-9741 GCA_964657905.1 uncultured Stigonema sp. | reverse complement strand
TACATCGCACTCTCCACCATCCCCTCATGATTTAGGATGCGCTTCGACGCTCTGCTGCTTGCTTGTGGCATCGCATCTGCAACCACAACTGCTTCTACTACAACTACCAGTACACAACAGACGACTGGTTCTACAAGTTCTACAGTTTCAGCACAGACGGCGCAGCCAGTTGCGGCGAAGAGTGGGAATAATTTGATCCCGATCAAGTATCCCGCCAGGGACTTATACCGTGGCAAATGCTGCTAATCTTACTCGGTCGAAGGTGTATACGGTGACGGGTAAGGGGTGCTTGGTGGGCGATGTCTGCGACAAGCCGCTCCGCGTCTACGTACTACTATTGGTAGTCCCTCTAAGTTTCTAGTTAGTCGTCAGGGGCTGACCTTTCCTATAGATTGGGCGTCACTTCCGACAATTCCAGCCGTGGCTATTCCACAGTGTTGATGTGCGATATGTCAAGCTTTATTGTTGTTAGCCGTTAATATATACCCCACTCATGTTTGTCTGCATCTTCCCACTCTGACACTATTATGTCAGTAAGTAACCCGCCTGTCGTGATCGAGTCTTCGTGCGACGCATACATAATCCAATCGAGTGCATCAGAAAACCAAAAACCTTCTGCTCCATTATAATAAGGCTTCCAGCAATCAATGGATCTCAAGTAGTTCTGATCTCCAAACTCTCGCAGTTCATAAACACGTTCTATCCCCCATGACTTTAGAATGGACTGCAAGCGATGGGTAGGAAACTCCTGATCAAAAGCTGATGTATTAAAAGCACGAAGTGAAGAATCTGAACGTTCAGCAAGGGGATAGAATCCGCCACCAGTAGCTCCCCACTTTGCTTCAGCACGTTTCCAGAGTAAGGAAGGATTCTTTCATAAGTCCTTGGAGGAAAATTGGAATCTTGTCGTGCCACTTAAGTCAGAAGTCGTGGCTGATCGCGAGGATCGCACGCGCAGACGGCGCAGCCCAAAGCTTAAGACGTGGGAATAGCTTGATTATCTCAAGCATTCCGCTCTTAGACTTACACTGTGAGTAATGCTGTGAATCCGCAGCAGTCTAAGGTTTTTACAGTTACGAGTAAGGCTTGAATGGTTATGCGATATAACTCAGATTGGTAGTCCATCCAAGTTTCTGGTTAGTCGTCAGGGGTTGACATGGACGCTCTTACTGGGCGTCGCTGACGGAGATTCCGGCTGCGGCTGTTCCATCGTGTTAGAGTGCGCTTAGCCTAGCCATGTAGTCAAACAAGCATTGACACCGTTTGCAAGTATTGCTTAACACTAAAAAATCCGATCACTTTTACCTGGCTGTATAGCCACCGTCAATTATTAATTCCGAGCCTGTGACAAACTTAGACTCCTCCGAAGCAAGGTAGAGAATGCCGTAGGCAATATCATCTGGCTCACCTATATGCCCAATTGGATGAAGGCGATCAAGTTCAAACCGTCCAGCTTCAACGTCCCCCTGTTGTTTAAGATAGTTCTCAACCATAGGTGTCCAGATAAAGCCAGGATGGACAGAATTGACGCGAATTTTGTGTTTTGCGTAGAGCAGCTGCCTTAATACGGATTGCATCAAATGAACGCTCTAGTTCGCTCTTATTCCAAGGAGTACCGAGTGGTGTGTGGCGCTAGCTCTCGTGGGTGAGTGTTCGGGGCGATAGCGTTGCGATGCCTTTGGGGCAGCGCAGCGATCGTCTTACCTATAAGCGTTTCCGAATTTTATAAAGATTTATTACAGCGCCGATTTCCACAATAGAATCAGCATTCCACGAATCGGATACCCGGATTATAAAAATTCACGGTTGTTGCAGCGCACAGTAATGTGGTAACAGTAGCAGGGTTTGAGTTCTCTTGGTGGGCGTGGCATGAGTTTTCAACTGATGAGCTTAGCACAACATTCGACACGAATATGTTACACCGTGAGTGCGATCGCTCTCCTATTTGTACCCTCAACACTTCATAGATGACTTGGGATGTGCGATCACCCTTCTCTCCACCCTACTGACTATCCACTACATCACGAGCAGCAACAGGAACACCGCCAAGAAAATGATACCCCGTCAACCCTTCCAATGTCTTCACATTAACCCGATAAGCCTTCCAGTCATAGTTAATCCCTTGCTGGTTAGGCACATTGACAGCGATAACACGAGTATTAGCGGTAACACCACTGCCAAGACGGTCTAACACTACAACCACTTTCCAAGTTGACTGAGGTATCGTCACTTGACCTTTAAGTGTACCTTGGCTACCATAAGGTCCAGCAATAATGTAGAGTTCCTTACCACGCTTCGCAAGTGTACGACAGTACTTTTCTAAACCTTCCCAAGTATGCCGATTGTTATCCGGTGTCTGCGGCATCATGTTGGTCATCAAGAAAGTTTCACTGTTGTCCTGGGGTGAAGATGTGCGATCGCCCGACGGTGCAATATGACCTTTATCATATCCTGACCTGCTATAAACACTGGGCGTCACCTGATTCCATCCAGGAGGCAATGTATCATCAGGACGAAAGTCATTCTGACGATCTACACTACCTAAATATGACTTATTAAGTTCCCAACTGACCCAGTTAGCAGTCCCCTTGCTGCGGTTATAGGATAGCGCATACTGGGGCTTCACCATTAAATAATTATCAGGATTACCAACACTCGTTGTCGCACCACTGGGATTACCCAATGTGAGGTGAACACTTGATGATGCGGTAGTGGAGTTTGTGAGATTGGACGGTTGCCTCACATCAGAGTCAAGATATGATCCCCACCATTTGTGAGTAAATATCGCTACTACGATAATGATGGAAAGTGGCGCAGCGTTGCGAATTTGACGAATAATCCAAGTAGACACGGGTTTAAAAGAACAGTGGTGATGCTGTTTTTAGTTTTCCCAAAAAGCTAGTTATCACCGTAGAACTTTACCCATCCCATTCCTTAAATTTTTACTAACCAATGACACCTGACAAAGAATCTTAGTCAATGGCGGTTACACCACTTGGTAGAGTATATAATATCCCAACAAGCTTTGAACTCAGCTCATTAGGAGCGCGTACACAGATGGTAAAGGGGAGGTTAGAAGCATGAGCGTGATGGTGTGATCGCCATTATCATCACTATTATGGTGTTAGAAATGAAGGTGCCGCGTGGTGCAGATTTAGCCGCGTTGCGTCCGATGCTCCCAGTATTCCTGAGCTATGTGTTGAGTTATATTTATTTGGGTATCTACTGGAACAACCACCATCATCTGCTGCAGGCGGTTCGGCACGTTAATGGTCGCATCCTTTGGGCAAACCTGCATCTGCTGTTTTGGTTGTCGCTAATCCCCTTCGTCACTGGCTGGATGGGTGAGAATCACTTCGCCGCTACGCCAGTTGCCCTTTATGGTACAATCCTGTTTTTTGCTGCCCTCGCTTACTCAATCCTTACCCGTACTCTGATTGCTCACCACGGCAGAGATTCTGCTTTGGCAACTGCAATCAGTGGAGACTTTAAGGGCAATATATCGCTGTTGTTCTATGCCCTGGCAATTCTACTTTCCTTTGTGAACTCTTGGTTTGCCTGTTTGCTATACATTCTGGTCGCGGTTATGTGGCTCATTCCCGACCGTCGCATTGAGAAGACTCTGATTCCATGAAGAGTGCCATCAAGTGAGTTATAAACTTGACTCATACTAAACTCCGGTAAAAACTCCATAAATATTAATAGCTGACAGACTCTGAAAAATCAGAGCCAGTCAGCATTGAAAATGCGGTAGCGCCACTGCAATCAAATAATAAGTCACCAGAGCTTTATGTCTGTTACCTGGTGCTCCTAAAAATCACTTTAATTCTTATCTATTAATATGTCAGTGGTATTACACCCGCATATTTTTTTAGTTCAACCCCAACCACGTCTCCAAACATTTACCGAGTGACCACGAACCCAGTATCGCCTTCCATAACGATAAGTCCAATGTCCGGGAATCCATTCTCGAACGTAACGAGCAATTTCATAAGATGCTGGAACAGTAGATTGTGCTGTGACGGAAGTTGGTAAAACCTCTGCTGCTTTTACGTCGGTTGGCAAGGAAGTTACAGCGAATGGTAGAGCAAGCAGGGTACAAGCTAAAATACGTTTCATTGTTTCCATCTCCTATCTGATTAAGATGTTCAATTCAAGCTGACCAAATTGGTTAACTACTATTTAGACTTGGTCAGACTAGATAAAGGTTCAATCAGTAGCAGTAATATTTAGTGCGAACTGCACAAGCTTTTTCTCCGCAAAAGCGCACTTTCTCTTAAGAAACATATTTTATAACCCTTATATAGCAAGGCTTTCAGGGAATGAATAAAAATGTGTTTCTTTCATACGTAGCTGGTGGCGATGTCTGACGATAAGCCGCTAGTTAGAGGCTCATATCTTGCCCCTACCGAATAAACCCGTAAGAAATAAAGAGTGCAAAAATATGACAGTAGGGAAAGAGTAAGGCTTAAGTAAGGTGTAGTGGTGAATTTAACTGAGTATAGTCGTAATATCACAGGCTGAGCGTCAAGGAAAAATTAAGATTAAGGATGACGCTTTACCTCATCTCCAGAGTGCGATCGCTCCATTTCATCATGACGCTCCTAAGTAGTTGCTCATCAAAGTTATGAGAAGTATTTCCATTAAGTTATGATATCAAAATTATTAAAAACCCGATAATTACTAAGGCAACATCTGGTAAATATTTGAATAGTTGAGATTTCATAAATAAATTTTTCAGTTAATTCTCTGCTTCTTGAACGTTAAGAACTAGAAGCTTAACCTGAAACAAAGATCGCCTCATCTTCGCCCAGGCTGCATATGTCTGGGCTTTAGTATGGTCTAGGGAGTTTTGATGAGCGAGGTAGCTCTCTGTATCGCTGTTACCCCTTACATAACGAATCTCGTAAACTTGGAACTGCTCTATGGATCTTTGTGATACTACTTGTACTGTTTGAAACTCAGTGCGTGCCTCATCAAAATCTACAAGCGCTTTGGCAACCTTATCACGCACCTCATCCGCCAGCTTTGCTCTCTCGCGCTGCAGTTCGGCAATCCTAATTTGAATATCACTGATTTGTACAGCTCGAGTTTGAGCTGAGTCGCCACCACCCTGACTACCTTCAAATAAAGGAATTCCAACAGCTTTTAGTAATCCATTGACAATTCCTACCTTACCTGTAAATAAGGCTGCTAGATTATCAATGATTCCACCTGTCCCCTGACTTTTACTCCCACCATTATTTAAAGTTTGTGGCTGTAGAAAATATTGTAAAGCCGGACTAAATATAGATAATTTAATGCTTTTTTGATTACGAGCTTTAGCTTCTTCAATCTTTTGATTCGCCTCTTGAACCCGTTGGTCAATTTCTTTAAGCAATGGTGATTGCGCTACAGCCTTTTCCTGTAGCTGCTGCAAACAAGCCGCTGATGTTTCTAAACACGGCAGCGCACCTTTCATAATCCGCCAAAAATCATCATCGAATTGCTTTTTGATTAAGCTATCGATATCAGGCTTGGCGAATGGATTTTGAGGAGTCTTAGGAACGGCAGCATCAGCATCCTGTTCAGCCTGCTCTGGATCTTTCTCTTCATCATCCTGCTCACCTTTTGGCTTCTCATCCTCTGAAGAATCATCAGATGTTGCTTTTGGCTTTTGTTGTGTTGCCTTATGTGGTGATTGTGGCGCTATTAGTGAAGGAGGCTTACTCTGCTGAGTTGGAGGAACTGGTGTCGGCTTTTTCTCTTTGCCTACTGCTACTTGGTGATTTAGCGCCACCAGGAGTAAGACTAATAACGACAGTCGTTGAATACTTTCCATTGTTGCCAGTCCAAGGTTTTATTCTCCTGATATAACCATTTCTTGGGCTTGTGACTACTGGGATTTGACTGAGCTTGTCATCAATTGCCCCCAGAGATATTTGCATCTGCGCCAGCTGATAATCACGTTCGCGTACAGCCTGTTCGTACTGCTGTTGCTGTCGTGAGTATTCTAGGTGAGTCTGGTTTTCTGCCTGCGATCGCTTAATCTGCTCAATGCTTGCCTCATACTCCACGATTTTGCGCCGCGACATTGAAGCTGTAAGACGAGACTTAGCAACCTCCAGCTCAGACTCTTGCATCCGTACAGCAAGTTGTAATTGTTGCAGCTGTTGTTGTTGCTCGATGACAGAAGCATCAAGTTTAGCTTTAGCTCTCTCTACCTCAGACTTTGCCTGTTGCTGATCGCTATTGAGCTGCTTGAGTTTTGCCTCCTCGTGCTGAAGGATCTGATCCTGCAACTTCATATCCTTCATTGACTTTATCAGCTGCTCTTGCTCCTCTACCTTCTGATCGGCACTTTCTAAAGCTGCCTCAGCTTTTTCGACCTCAGATCTCTTCTCTGGATTTTCAGTTTTTAATAGTTCCGTGCGCGCCTCAAGGACTGACTTTGCTTGAGTTAGTTTCATCTGTGCCATCGATATTGATGCAAGTTCCTCTGAGAAAATTGCTGGGGGCAGTGGCTTGGATGGTAGGGGTGATTTGGGATCAAGTGGCTTGTGAATAGCTTTGCTTTTTAGATTTTCAATATGTAGGGTAATAGATTTTTTCTGCTGGGTAAGGCGATCGCGCTCCCGTTTGTTGTCGGTAATTACATCGCCTTCCTTAATCTGATCGCCTTCCCTTACTCGGAGAAACGACTGGTCATCAACAGTTATCAAAAGCCTAAGTGGGCGATCCATGCGGCTTGGCTGTGCGATGACTGGGGTGTCTATTACTGAAGACTGCGTAGCTTGTATAGTCTGTGTGGGTCGCACAGGGGTATTTAGTTCTGCTGCTGGTTTTTGAGCTACAGCCGAACCAACTGCTACCAGAAGTAATGCCCCTATCGGTAGCCAACTACTCAGAGACTCTTTCATAGTATGGCTTCACCCTACAACGTTGTCCTTCTGTCCCCATCCGCACCAGTGCCTCAAGTGGTTGCAACTGTGCCACCAAATTCTCAGCAAACCGGAACCGTCTGGCCACTCGTTTCACTTCTGATTGATCCACTGGCAGCACCACCTTTGTTGAACTGTTAGCGATCGCCTCGTCTGATATCTCCGCATCCCGTTGTGACGCTAAGACTGCACATAATCCGTACTTACGACCATCGGCAAGCGTTAATTTTATACTACGTGAATTCTTAATTTCTTTAGCCTCATCCACAAATATGAAAGACCTTGGCGTTTTTCCTTCAATTTCACCAAGTATGCGATGAGAGTCGAGTAGTTGTTTAACGAGTGCTTCAGCTGCGATCGCACTCAACCCTGGTACTTTAGCCAGTGCTGATAAGTCGAAGCGGACAATCGGAACGTCGAGGGACGGTTGTGGTTTATCGAATATCCCATATTGAAATGTAGCAGCTAGCTTAAGAGCTAACTTTTGTGATTCCTTGCACCCTGACTCAACTCTGCTTTCTATTTCTTCTCTTACTTGTACGAATGTTGGTGGTTCAAGAGTCCAGGTAATGGATTGTTCTTGAACGATCCCAGCGTATCTGTAGCAGGAATTTAGAATTTCAATTACTAAACCCTCTTGGTTTGCCCCTAGTAGCAAAGCCTTTTTCAAGATCGCGGCGACGGCGATCGCTTGCAAGTTGGGACCACCACCTTTGGTGTCTAAATCGACAACTAAAGGGTTAATGCCATGTGGTGACTCCATATCCAGAGGATAGCAAGTTTCATTTGGTAACTCCAAGTCCCCGTGGAAATCTACGATCATGATTCTCACAGTCGGGAATAACTTGGGGAGTTCGTAGGCTAGAGCCTTCAAAGTTTGCGTCTTGCCGCTTCCTGATGCCCCGATCAGCACGACATGACCGTTGGGGAGTGTGGCCGGATTCCAAATTACGTTATCCCCTAGAATTATGCCAGTCTTTTGGCTAGAAGTAGTGATATTTTTAGACTGATTTGGCTTAAGTACTGCTGCTGGCAAGGGCTTCATTGATAATCCTCACTTGTAATTGCCCAGTGGCGTATTGGTCGCTAAAGTAACTTAGTACAATTGATAACGGTGCAGCCTCTAAGCTTAAAGACGAGGCTGATAATTTAATAAATGGGAATTGGTAGGGGTCAGGCGTATATTTTGCACCTTCCGCATCGTCAATGGTCACCTGACCGCTCAAAAATACTATCGTTCCAGTGCGATTGTATTTCTCAAGTAGTAACGCAAAGTGGTCATCATCCAGCGTCACAGACTCAATGTTTGTAATAGCTAGTCTATTTACATCTGCTGTGATACTCTCAATAATGATTTGAGAAGAAGAATCAAGACCAGCCTTGTAGATTCGATTGTCAGCAGACTGAACAATAAAATCTTGACCTTGAGCTTGGACAATTAGGAAATTTCCGTCGATTGGTGAGCGATCGCCACTTCTAACACCCTTAATATGTGCCATAACAAGGTGTGTTGAGCCTGATTTGTTGTAGACTTCCTCTGCCCCTGAAGGTGCTGCAAGCAAACGATTGAACTGCGTGAGCATACCACCATTAAAGTTAATATTGAAGCTAAGAATTGCAATTCCCACAAAGAATACGAGTAGCCCATATTCAATACTGCTCCCAGTTTTAAGCCGGAAATTTCTATTGCCTGGACAAACGTACCTTTCAGTGGATGGCCAGAACATTTCAACTCCAGCTTTGGAGAAGCAGTCTAGGAACCAGCCAAAAAAGTAGCCTATAGTAACGGCAGCTGCTGTTACTGAGAATTTTCCTCTAAGAAGAAATACAGTTCCATAGGCAAAAGCTGTCACGACTCCACTAGCAACTAGGCTATGAGTACAGCTACGGTGGGAAAATCGTCTCTCCAGATAGTTAGCTACCCAAGGGAACACGCGACCTGATATCGACGTTGAAACGTCGATATCAGGCAATAATCCAGCGATCGCGCCGACTGCGATGATAGCGGGGTTGGTAGTTCCTAGAATCACGCTAGTAGCAGTGGCACTAACAACTATGTGGGTCCACGCCATCATCTCTGTATCCTCCTACTTTCTTGTGGTAGGTTATATAGCAGTCGCGAGAAGCCCATAAAGACTACTCCACCGATTCCACTAATAAGATAGAGAGTGCGATCATCGGTTCCACGACCGATAAACCGGAGAACCATAAATATAATGCCAGCGATCAAAATAAATGGCGTTATGTCAACGTATCTGCCGTGATCTGCAACTTCTACCTCAAGTCCTAAATACTCCTCATCAATTGCGCGAGTTGCGAGCATTGGGTTCCCCCCAGCGCGTTCTTGAAGCCTAGCTAAGTCCGAATTTTTGAGGCTGATTCCTCTTTCTAAGGCTGCTTGCTCCATAATTTCGCGAATTGCGTAATCTGGGAGAGGTGCAAGAACTAGTGGGGGAAGACTAAGAAATACATCGGTGCGAGGCGGGTTTGTTGCCAAGACCAACATCGGAACTCCTTGTTTTCGCAGCTGCTTAAGCCAAAATCGAAATCTGCCATCACAGTTGTGAGCGTCGTCTATTACCAGGAAAGCAGTATTATCGTGTAAGAAATCCGCAATCTTGATTTTGAGATGATCGGCTGTGAGAGCCTTTCCCTCCAGATTGTGAGTCTCTACTCCTAGCTGATCGGCAATATCTACCAACATCTGTTTAGTAGTCGCTGGCTCAATATGGGCGATCACGAAACCATCTGATCTGAGTTTTTCAACTACAGAGTTTGCCAATACAGATTTCCCGCTACCCTCCTCCCCGGCTACTAGAAT